>JBOFGM010000033.1:0-3304 GCA_051649105.1 Iodobacter sp.
CGACTTTTTCAAACATTTTCAGACCCTTGCGCGCATCCAACAGGGCAATATCCTGCGGCGTGGTCACAATCACCGCACCCGTTACCGGTACTTTCTGGCTTAAAGTCAGTTGAATATCACCCGTGCCTGGCGGTAAATCAATCACCAGATAATCCAGCTCACCCCACATGGTTTCATTCAAAAGCTGAGTTAAAGCCTGCGTCACCATCGGGCCGCGCCAGACCATAGGCTGTTCGGTATCAATTAAAAAACCAATCGACATAATCTTAATGCCGTGATTTTCAACCGGCAGAATATATTTATTTTCAACGGCTTCAGGTTTTTGATCGGCCACACCCATAATAACGGGCTGAGACGGACCATAAATATCGGCATCCAGCAGGCCTACACTGGCCCCTTCTGCCGCCAGCGCCAAAGCCAGATTGGCTGCAGTGGTGGATTTACCCACCCCGCCCTTGCCACTGGCAACGGCGATAATATTCTTAATGCCTTTTTGTAAGGGCAGGCCCCGCTGCGCCGAATGCGCCACGATATGGCTCAGTACCCTCACCTCGGCCGACACCACGCCTTCCACCGCCAGCAAAGCCTGTGTAATCTGCGCCGTAATGGCGGCAAACTGGCTTTTACCCGGATAAGCCAGCTCAACATCCAGGCTGACCGCACCCTGCTCTGACTTTAGATTTTTAATACATTTGGCCGAAACATAGTCGCGCCCTGTATTAGGATCAAGTTCGGCAGCTAAGGCTGCCAGCAATAGGTCATGAGAAGGCATGGCAATGTTTCCGGTGGGCTTACGAAAAAGGCGGTCTAGAAAGGTCATTCGCTTAATCTTGGGACGATCAATAAAGATATTTGCCGGCTTAATATGCAAAAAACATAAGCCATTTTAAGCCGGCAGCACCCTTGTAAATGGGGATGATATTGTAATCTTTCAAGCCGTTCAGCCGCATTCTTTAAACGGACTGAAAGCCCGCTTTATTTTTTAAGGCAGTCACTCATAAAGGCTTTACGTTCATCCCCTTTTTTACCGGTGGCGTCTTTATTGCACTGAGTCATTTTATTTTGCTGCGTAACCGGGGCTTCGGCAGCGGGAGCGGCGTCCTTTTTAAGGCAGTTGCTCATAAAGGCTTTGCGCTCGTCGCCTTTTTTACCGGTGGCATCTTTATTGCACTGGGTCATTTTATTTTGCTGGGTAGCCGGAGCCGGAGCCGCCTCTGCTTTCAGGCAACTGCTCATAAAGGCTTTACGCGCGTCGCCCTTTAAAGCTTGCGAAGCCGCATCCTTATTACAAGATGCCATTTTATCCTGCTGCGGCCCGGCATGGGCCACGGTCAGAGTCAACGCTAATAAACAGCCTGAAATCAATTTCAACATGACTTTCTCCCTGGAAAATAAAAGGTGCCGGAGCACAATAACTGCCGTTTAAAACTGATTACCCAGCATCAGATAATAACGCATCTGCTTATTATCACCGTAAGCCGCGCCTAAATAAAACGGCCCGAGATAAGTATCTGCCGCCCAGAAACCCGCTAATGAATAATGCCAGCCTTCTTTATCCTGATCGGCCACGTTAAAGATCCGCCCGGCTTCCAGCGCGCCGCCTAAATAACTGCCGCCTACGCTTAAGCCCAGCAAGGAGACCGGCTGATAAAACTGCGCCTTGGCATACAGGGCATGATCCCCCACCAGCTCATTTTTACGGTAACTGGATAAATTCATAAAACCGCCCAAAGACTGGGTTTCAGGCACAAAAGGCGCATCTTTATAAGAATAACTGCCCTTCACGGTTAAATTGCCTTTAACCGTGCCGGCCGTAAATGCATGCTCGGCATTCAGCCCGAAGCGGCCATATTTTTTAAAATCTCCCTGCCCTGTTAATGCATAACTGGCTGAAAGATTCACTAAATCACCTTTGCCGGGGAAATACAAATGATCCAGCTGATCATAATAAACATTTAAATGCACACCATAATCACCGGCAGTGAAATCCGGGTAAACATTTTCGCCAATTTGTTTAACCGCATCATAATGCTGATACTGCAGCCCTAAACGCACCTCACCAAAACGCGTCAGGCTGGAACCAACATCCACGCCAATTTTGGCCTGCGAATAACGGTACTGCGCCAGATTACTATCGTTTAGCCAGACAGAAACCGGGCTGGATTTATAATCAATTAAAGGCGCAATAAATAAATAGCCATCCAATTGCAATGGCTGATAAAACTCGCTTTTAAACGCGATAGTATCCCCAACCTGCAATGAAGATTTCCATTCGGCCCCTAAGGAATTAATCCAGGTGCGCCGGTACATGGCCGTTAAACTATAAGGGCTGTTGCCTTCAAAGTCGGTCCCCATTCCCAGGCCAAAGGCCAGATAATTAGGGCCCCAGTTTTTCTCCATCGGCATCAGGGTCAATTGCTGCGCGCCCTCACGGTCGGTCAGCTCATAATCGAGCTGCGAGAAATCCCCCCGGGCATATAATTCGGCCAGCCGTTTATGGAAAACATCACTGTCCAGTGGTTCTCCAATTTTCACATCCAGCACTTCTTTCAATACATCCGGATTAACATATTTAATGGGATTAACATCCACTTTTTGCACCGGCTGCGGGCTTAATTTGCGGCTGGATTTATTTTTTTTCCATGCGGCATAATCTTCTTCGGATAAAGCATATTTACTGAGCTTATATAAATTTAAAGTGGCCGCTTCGGCCCCTTTTTCAATCAGCTCTTTACCGCGCTTAAAATCAGAAGAACTTAAACTGCCTAAATCCGGGCTGATCAGAATATCCCGGTTTGCTTTCAGGCTGTCTAATTGTGGCTTTACATTCTGCGCCACCATTAAGCGGGTATATTGATCTGCGGTACTTAAAATACTATTGATATCTTCCCGGTTTAACGGCTGTGCTCCGACATCCACCGCAATAATGACATCGGCACAAAGAGAGCGCGCCACATCCACCGGCACATTTCTGGCCAGTCCGCCATCGACCAGCAGGCGGGAGCGATAATCCACCGGCGGAAAAATACCCGGCACGGCCATACTGGCCCGCATTGCGGTCACAATATCGCCATCTTTAAGCACCACCATTTCGCCATTTTCAATATCGGTGGCCACCGCCCGGTAGGGAATAGCCAGCTGATCAAAATTAGCAATGGTTCCGCCATACGTCATTTCACGTAAAAACAATTCAATTTTTTGCGTGCTGATTGCGGCACTTGGCAAAGCCACCATGCCATTATCACGAATACCCAGCTCAATCCCGACCAGATTCAGCTTATCATCCTGCTTTTTACGGATGCCA
>JBOFGM010000034.1:0-3096 GCA_051649105.1 Iodobacter sp.
CATATTGAATAACACTATCGGGCCCGGTAATTAAAACGGGAGTCGGGCTTTGCTCAATCGCCGTTGAAAACACTTTAAGCCTTAATTCTGTTTTTTTAAATTCGGCTAAAGTGCTGGCCAGCCGGCCATTAATCCGGTGAATATACAGCGCAATGGCCGCAATAATACTGAACAAGCCGGCAGCGGCGGCCAGCATTAAATAAAACCAGGTTAAATCTGCTTTAGGATCCGGCTCATAGATAAACCCTTTTAAAGAGAAATTGGCGGGCAACATCCCAATTTCTGCATAGGTATCGGCAATATGCCGCCAGCGGCCGGGATTCATATAGCCCACCGCCACCAGATCGGTACGCATTAAGGATGCCATTTGCTCCGCTTCAAATTGAAACCGGGCCGTGCTGTGCTGCGGCGCATATTTTTTAATAATCAGCCGGATCATTTCATCCCGGTGATTCATGGCATATTCCCAGCCGCGCAGGCTGGCTGCACGGAAAGCTTTGACCCGGTCCGGATGAAGTTTTATTTCAGATTCAGAGGTAAACAGATTATCGCCATAAAAATCGATCCCGGCAGAGCGCGGGGTATAAATCTGATATTCAAACCCGGCCTGATCCAGCTGAAAAGGCTCATTACTCAGATAGGCCGAAATGGCATCTGCTTTACCGCTGATCAGATCCTCAGACTTAAAACGATGGATCATCGGCTTTACCCCGTCCATAGCCACCCCTTCACGCTTTAAATAAGCCAGCAGTTCTTCAGCCAAAGGCTCAATCAAAACCGCCTTATTACTCAGATCATGAATACTTTGGGCCGCAGTTTTTTTACTGGCAATTAAAACGAGCGGGGAATGCTGAAAAATAACCGCCAGTGCGACAACGGGTTTTCCTGCCTTTCTGTCCAGCAGTAAACCACTCATCCCCACACCATACTGAGCCCGGCCGGAAACCACCTCATCGATCAGATTCACGCCCGGATCGGCGGGTTTTAACTGCACATTCAGCCCGGCCTGCTGATAGTAGCCTTGCTCCACCGCGGCATAGTAACCGGCAAACTGAAAGGCATGCTCCCATTTCAGCTGCAGTGTGACCGTTTCAGCGGCCACAGCGGCAGGCGAGAAAGACAAGCATTGAAGCAGCAGAGTAAAAACGGTAAGGAAGATACGCATCGATATCTATCCCGATCAAAATGCGTTGTTGCAACAAACCATGAACCATAGTCAAGAATAGCTGCAATCCCACTATTTATCCGCTCTTTGCGCATTCACTCTGTCAGTTTTCCGCCTTCCCTTTATTCTGGCCAGCCCCGCAGCCCTTACATGGTGCCCAATGTTTTACGCAGCCGGTGATGAGCCAGAGCAAAAAAGAAAATACCAATCACAATAATCGCCAGCATTTGCGGCCAGATCACCGAAAAATTAGCCGAGCGAAATAAAACAGCCTGCGACATGGCCACAAAATGCACGGTTGGGGTTAAGGACATAATCCATTGCACCATTTCCGGCATGCTTTCACGCGGGGTCACCGCGCCGGATAACATTTGCAGTGGCAGCAACACCAAAATAGCCAGCAAACCAAATTGCGGCATGGTTCTGGCGATGGTGCCCATAAAGATGCCAATTGAATTGGTGGCAAATAAATAGAGCAAAGTACCCATCGCAAACAGTATCCCGGAGCCATTAACCGTCACATCCAGCACTTCTTTGACCATAATCTGCAGAGCAAATACCGAAGCGAGCAGCACCACGGTGGCCATGGACCATACTTTGGACAGCATAATTTCCAATGGCGTCACCGGCATCACCAATAAGTGCTCGATCGTGCCATGCTCCCGCTCACGGATCAGCGCCGCACCGCTTAAGATAATCGACAGCAGGGTGACGTTATTAATAATGGCCGTAACGCTGCCAAACCAGGATGAATATAAATTGGGATTAGACAGCACCCGGATCGCCAGTTCTGCCGGCTGAACCGATACCCCGGGCCGGTCACGCTGCATAAACATGCGAACTTCATCATTTAAGATTTTCTGGATATAGGCCGAACCAATCATGGCCTGGCTTTGCCGGGTGGCATCAACATTTAATTGCAAAACCGGCATCTGCCCAGCCAGCACATCGCGCTGAAAATTGGGCGGAATATTCAGCACAAAGGTATCGCGCCCGGCATCCATCCCCTGATCCACTTCGCTTAATGACACCAGAGCCGGCTGGCGGAAATAAGGCGGCTGCATGGCATCAATCAGCCGGAATGACAGCGCTGAGCGATCTTCATTCACCACCGCAATAGCGGCATGATTCATAGAATCGGGCTTGGCACGGGCATCCAGATAAATGGAGGCGGTAAACATAAACACAATCATCACCAGCATGGCCACATCATGAAATAAGCTGCGAAACTCTTTCATCCCCAGATAAATAATATTCTGTATATGTAAGATCATCTTTTTCATTTACCTATTTCCCCTGCTTTTTTAACAGCAAGACAGAAGCCAGTGTCAGTACCGGAATAATGAGTAATAAGGAAAAAAAGGAGCTGCTTAATTCAGTAAACCCCAGCCCCTTAGAAAAGGTGCCGCTGCTGATGGTCAGATAATAGGTGGCCGGATAAATTTTCCCGATCAGAGCCCCCAGACCCCGCAAAGAAGACACCGGATCAATCATGCCGGAATACTGAATCGCCGGAATCATGGTGCCGATACTGGCCACGGCAATGGCAGCCACCTGGCTGCTGGTGACGGTGGACGCCAGTAAACCCAACCCTGTGGCGGCAGTGACATATAAAAAAGTAGCCGTCAGCAGGGTAATAAAGCTGCCTTTAAACGGCACCTGAAATAAAGTAATGGCCAGAATAAACATTAATAAAAAGCTGATCATCGACAGCACGATATAGGGCAATTGCTTGCCCAGCAGAAACTCCAGCTTGGTGACCGGCGTGGTATAGACATTCATAATCGAGCCTAATTCTTTTTCCCGCACCACCCCCAGCGCCATCAGCATGGCGGGGATAAAGACCAGCAGCAGCGGAATCACCTTGGGCACCATCGCCACCAGGCTGCGCAGCTCAGGGTTATAGCGAAACCGGATCTGAATATCGGTCA
>JBOFGM010000035.1:0-10973 GCA_051649105.1 Iodobacter sp.
TGGCCGATTATTGCGCTTTCTAATATTGCGCAGGGCAGTGCGGCACTGGCGATGTTTTGTATTGCTAAAAGCGCCACCGAAAAAAGTATGGCTTCCACATCCGCCATTTCGGCTTTTTCCGGGATTACGGAGCCTGCCATGTTTGGGGTGAATCTGCGCTTTAAATATCCTTTCTATGCGGCTTTGATTGGTTCGGCCTGCGCCTCGGTGCTGATTACGATCAATCACGTACTGGCTTCTGCCATTGGCGTGGGTGGCTTGCCAGCGTTTATCTCGATTGTGCCTTCCAATATCCCGGTCTTCTTGCTGGGAACACTGGTCGCCGTGGTTGTACCGTTTGTCCTGACGATTTTATTTTCTAAGCGTGCAGCATGGCGTGGTGAGGCGGCCGTCAGCGTGGCTGCCGTTTAAGCCGCAGCGAATAAGTCGCTTCAGGCGTTTCAGAATTTTGAATAAAGGCACAGCGTCAGAACTTAACGCTGTGCAGAAGGAGTTTTTAAAATGCAACAAGACTGGCAATCATCCGTGGTTTATCAAATTTACCCTAAGAGCTTTTACAGCCATCAGGGTAAGGCCACCGGGGATTTATTGGGCGTGGCCGATAAACTGGATTATCTGAAATGGCTGGGCGTGGATTATCTGTGGCTGACACCGGTCTATGCTTCTCCGCAAAAAGATAATGGCTACGATGTCAGTGATTATTATGCGATTGATCCGGCATTTGGCACGATGTCTGAGTTTGAATTATTGCTGAGCGCCGCTAAGGTGCGTGATTTGCGCATCATGCTGGATATTGTGGTGAACCATACCTCGGTTGAGCATCACTGGTTTCAGGAAGCATTAAAGGGCCGGGATAATCCTTACCGCGATTTTTATATCTGGCGTGATCAGCCGAATAACTGGCAGTCTAAATTTGGCGGTAACGCCTGGAGTCTGGATCAGGCCAGCGGCCAGTATTACCTGCATTTATTTGATGAGAGCCAGGCCGATTTAAACTGGGAAAACCCAAAGCTGCGCGCTGCCGTATTTAAAATGATGCAGTTTTGGGCCGAAAAGGGCGTGTCTGGCTTTCGCATGGATGTCATTAATCTGATTTCCAAACAGCAGGATTTTGCCGAAGACAGCAGTGATGGCCGGCGTTTTTATACCGATGGCCCCAGGGTGCATGAATATCTGCAAGAAATGCACCGCGAAGTCTTTGCCGGACGGGATTTACTGACGGTGGGTGAGATGTCATCGACCAGCCTGCCACAGTGCATCGATTATTCTCGGCCGGACCGGCATGAATTATCCATGACCTTTAATTTCCATCATCTGAAGGTGGATTACCCGGATGGCGAGAAATGGGTGGCTGCGCCTTATGATTTCATTGAGCTGAAACGCATTTTGTCTTACTGGCAAACGGGCATGAATCAGGGCGGCGGCTGGAATGCCATTTTCTGGTGCAATCATGATCAGCCACGCGTGGTTTCCCGCTTTGGTCATGAGGGTGAATATCGTGTGGTATCGGCCAAAATGCTGGCCACCACCCTGCATGGTCTGCAAGGCACCCCTTACATTTATCAGGGTGAAGAAATCGGCATGACCAACCCTGATTTTAACCAGATCAGCGATTATCGCGATGTGGAAACCCTGAACGCTTACCAAAAATTAAGCGCTGACGGTATGCCGCACGATGCACTGATGGCGGCAATCCGGCAAAAATCGCGGGATAACGGCCGCACCCCTGTGCAATGGGATGACAGCGAATTTGCAGGGTTTTCGGTGGTTGAGCCCTGGATCGGTATTGCCAGCCAGCCGCAGCAAATTAATGTGGCTGCAGCCATCAATGATCCTGATTCGGTGCTGTATCACTACCGCAGTTTAATTGCGCTGCGTAAAACCTCGGCGGCGCTTAAATATGGCGAATATTGCTGCCTGAGCGCTGATGATCCTGCGGTCTGGGCCTATAGCCGCAGTCTGGAAAACGAGCTGTTACTGGTGGTCAGTAATTTCAGTGAGCAGGCGGTGGATTTTGAATTAGCGTCTCACACCATTCCTGCCGGCTGGCAGGGCGAGCTGTTGCTGGCTAATTACGCAGATGCCACGCTCAGCCGCAGCCGTTTTGTATTACGTCCCTTTGAATCGCTGCTGATGCGGTTCTGTCCTATGTAATTCCAATTAATTTCTGCCGTCAGGTAGTTTTGTCCCCGTCTGTTGCTGCGGGTGGGGACGCTTTTGCTTGTAAAAACATAACAGGAGTAAGAGAGATGTATATGCCATCGATTAAAACAATGATTTTAAGCAGCCTGTTGCTGGGGGCTGCATTGCCTGCTGCGGCATTTGAGTTTCATGGTTATGGCCGTCTTGGCGCGGGTGTTTCTACCGGATCTGGCGGTGCACAAAGCTGTTTCCAGCTGGCGGGGGCTGAAACCAAATACCGTCTGGGAAATGAATGTGAGTTATATGGCGAACTGGAAATCAGCCATGATTTTTTCAAAAGCGAGCAGGGCAGCACCTTTACCGTGGTCGGCATGGGCAGCTTATATAACCGTAATGACCGCTCGCCCACTTTTCAGCCTGAAGATGGCAGTGCCAGAGCGCCGCAGATTTATGCCAAATACAGCAATATCCCTGAGTTAAACGGGGCCACGCTGTGGGCCGGGCGGCGTTATTACAAACGCCATGATGTGCATATCACTGACTTTTATTACTGGAATCCAAGTGGCACCGGGCTGGGGATTGAAGACTATAAGGTGGGTGATTTAAAACTCAGCTATGCCTTCTCCCGCGAAGACAATATCTATCAGCCCGATTATGCCAATAAGCATGACTTTCAACTGGGTGGTATTGCCACGAATAAGGGCGGTGAAGTGGCGCTGGGCCTGAGTTATATCCAGGATGCAGGTCAGGTCAGCGGAGCCAATAGTGGCTGGTCCCTGACGGCGCAACATGAGCAAAAAGCCTTTTTTGGCGGCAGTAATAAATTTGCGGTGCAATACGGGGTAGGGCCGGGCACCGGGCTGGGTTATACCGGCCCGCTGCTGGCGGATCAAAGTAATAAGCGTCTGCGCCTTGTGGAATCGTTTGACTGGCAGGCCACTCCTGAATTTGGCGGCCAGCTGACGGCTGTTTATCAGCGCGATCAAAGCAATGAAGGCCGGCAAACCTGGTGGTCGGTTGGAGCCCGCCCTGAATATGCTTTCAGCCAGCACTTTAAACTGGTGACCGAAATCGGCCATGACCGGGTAGATGCTTTGGACGGACAAACCCGTAATCTGAGCAAATTGACTATTGCACCGACCTTTACGCTGGATAAGGCGTTCTGGAGCCGTCCGGAGCTGCGTCTGTTTTATACCTATGCGCGTTGGAATGAGGCCGCTCAGGCCGCCGCTGCCACGGGTTCGGCCTTGTCATCGACCGGTACCTTTGCCGGCAGCTTAAATGGCTCGACCTATGGTTTGCAGCTGGAATACTGGTGGTAATGCTTTGACTTAGTGTTTATTCAACAGGGGCCTGGCGGCCCCTGTTGGTGTTTACAGCGATTTTTCAAATTGCTGCACCAGCTGATGCAGCTCACCGGCAATTTGTGTGAGCTGGGTGGCGGTATGGCCTACTTCCGTAATATGGGCCACATTGGTTTTGGTCATTTCATTCATCAGATTCATCGTGTGCGCCACCCCTTCGGATGAGGCCGACTGCTGATCCAGCATGGTGGCCACATGGCGCGACGACTGATCCACGCCATTGCTGGCGGCGGCAATTTCACCGAGTGTGGCCGTGCAGGCGTCGATTTGCTCTGTACCATGATGCACTGAAGAAACGGCTTCACGCATGGTGGCCAGTGCCTCCCGGGTGCGGGCTTCCACACTGCTGATGGTGCTGGCAATGCTGAGCGTGCTGGCGCTGGTGCGCTCAGCCAGTTTGCGTACTTCATCGGCCACCACGGCAAAGCCACGGCCTGATTCACCGGCCCGGGCGGCTTCAATCGCCGCATTCAGGGCCAGCAGATTGGTCTGGTCGGCAATTTCCCGGATCGTTTGCGTCACCACACTGATTTCCCGTACCGCATCAGATAACTGCCCCAGGGTCTGGCGGGCCTGATCGACCACCACTTCGACTTCCTGGGTGGCATGCTGCGCGGCATTCATTTCGGTGGCCCCGCGTGTGGCCAGTTCGTTGGCCTTGGTGGCGTGGTCTGAGCTCATATGGGTGGCCTGGCTGATGTCCCGGATGCTGGCGGCCATTTCTTCCTGTGCCGCCGTTACGGTGGCCACGGCTCTGGATTGCTCCTGACTGTGTTTAATCAGCTCTTCTGCGCTTTTCGAGACGTCTTCCGCGCATTCATCCACCCGTCGGCCTGCCAGCACAACATCGGCAAAGATGGCGCGCAGATTAATCCGCATGGATTCCAGCGCAACCAGTAAATGGCTGAATTCTTTGGCCGCCATGGTATCGACATCAAAACGGAAATTCCCTTCGCTAAGCTGAGCAAAGGCATTTTCAATATTGCGGATGGGTTCAGTCAGGGATTGGGCCAGATACCAGCCACCGGCAATGGCCGCCAGCGCCGAGACACCCAGCAGGGGCAAGGCAAAGGGGGAGGCCAGCGCCGGAATAACCACGGCCGCCATCACCAGCGAAATTCTGAGTTTCATTGAAATCTGATGCCGCCAGCGGGTGGCCGTCAGTGAGGCTTCCCCGGCATTGACTTTTTTATACAGGGCGTCGGCCGCTGCAACTTGCTCCCGGCTGGGCGTATTGCGCACCGACATATAGCCCACTTTTTTGCCTTTTTCCCGCAGCGGGGTCACAAAGGCTTCCACCCAGTAATGATCGCCGTTTTTACAGCGGTTTTTTACAATACCGCGCCATGGCAGATCTTGCTTTAGTGTGGTCCACATATCGGCATAGGCACTGACGGGCATAAAGGGGTGGCGGACAATATTATGCGGTTCACCAATTAATTCCTGATTACTAAAGCCGGCAATCTCTTTAAAAGAAGAGTTCGCATAGGTAATCTGACCTTTTAAATCGGTCTTGCTCACAATAGGGTGGCGTGGGTCGAGAATTACTTCACGCTCGGTAACAGGAAGATTATTACGCATTGTCATATCCAAAAGAGCGTGATGATTTTGATAATAGGATCAGAAGCAGGCGGGTATCAAGTTGCGGGCGGGGGCAAGGGCAAGTTTGTGCTGCAGGCTGAATATTAGAAAATACTACTTAAATGGAATACTGACTATTGTGATAAGCCCTAAGTGCACTAAGGGTAATTGAATAAAAGCTGAAATAAGGGGCGGGAAAGAGGTTGCCAGAACGGCAGGCAATAAAAAACCCCAAGACCGAAGTCTTGGGGTTTTAATATTTGGTCGGGGCGGTGGGATTCGAACTCACGACCCTCTGCTCCCAAAGCAGATGCGCTACCAGGCTGCGCTACGCCCCGAAACTCTTTTGCATTACTGCGAAGAGGTGCGCATTATTACTGAGTACATACCGCTTGTCAACTGTTTCTGTTAATTGCCATATCGGCAAGAATTAACAAGGCTTCAACAAACGGATTTTTCTCAAATCCCTGCAGGCAATCTTTGGCAGACTGGGCCTCTGCCGCGGCCACCTTGCGGGAGTATTCCAGCGAGCCACTTTCCTGAATCGCCGCCAGTACGGCAGGCAATTCGTCCCGGTTGGCATGCTCTAAGGCGGTGCGTACTACCAGGGCGGCTTCTTTTGAGCCATGGCTCATGACATGAATCAGCGGCAGGGTGGGTTTGCCTTCGGCCAGGTCATCGCCCAGCGTTTTGCCAATTTCTTCTGTTTTGCCAGAGTAATCTAATACATCATCGATAATCTGGAAGGCGGTACCCAGATGCATACCAAAGCTGGCCATGCGCTCTTCTGTTTCCGGATCGCTTTCTGCCAGAATGGCACCCAGTCGTGCTGCCGCTTCAAACAGTTTAGCTGTCTTATAGCGGATCACCTTCAGGTACTCGGCCTCATTAATATCGACATTGCCGATATTCATCAGCTGCAGCACTTCACCCTCAGCAATCACATTGGTGGTGTCAGCCAGCACTTGCATAATGCGCAGCGAACCACAGCTCACCATCATCTGAAACGCGCGCGAGTATAAGAAGTCGCCCACTAAAACGGATGCTGCATTACCAAACAGTACGTTGGCGGTATCGCGGCCGCGTCGCAGGTCGGATTCATCGACCACATCGTCATGCAAAAGGGTTGAGGTATGAATAAACTCAATCACGCCAGCGAGCTCGCGGTGATGAGTGCCTTCATAGCCCAAGGCTTTTGCCGACAGCAGAACCATCATAGGACGGAGGCGTTTCCCCCCCGAATTCACAATGTATTCGGCGACTTGCCGCACAAGAATGACGTCAGAATAGAGGCGATCGCGAACCACCTGGTCCACCGCCTGCATTTCTTCGCCTATGACTGATTTTACGAAATCCATTGCCCTGCCCCGTACTGCTCAAGCTTGAATTTAATCGCGCATGTTAGCAGAAACTTTGGCCTTGCGCCTTCTCAGGGGTATAGGTGATTGCCTCAGTGCCTGCCGGTGGTGGTGTTCTCTTTAAGGTAAGTGCTTGACTTGATTGGCAGTTCCGCGTAGCATCCCGCGTTTCCCGATTCGGGAAGACGTTTTGCTGCTCGCGCTGTTTTAAGGCGTGACAGGTAGTAAAGCGCAAGACCCAAACTCTCCAATGGAGCTTGTTATGTATGCAGTCGTAAAAACCGGGGGCAAGCAGTATAAAGTTGTCGTCGGCCAAAAACTTAAAGTAGAACAGATTACTGCAGACATCGACAGCCAGATCGTACTGAATGAAGTATTGATGGTGGCAGACGGTGAAGCAGTGGTGATTGGTGCCCCGCTGGTAGCTGGTGCATCTATCTCCGCAACCGTGGTAACACACGGTCGTGGCGACAAGGTGACCATTTTTAAAATGCGTCGTCGTAAGCATTATCAGCGCCATCAAGGCCATCGTCAGAATTACACTGAATTGCGTATTGACGCGATCGTTAAGTAATTCCGCCTTTTCTTAATTCAGTAGGAGTGTTGCAACATGGCACACAAGAAAGCTGGCGGTAGTGTACGTAACGGCCGCGACTCACATTCAAAACGACTTGGTATTAAGGTATACGGCGGCGAATTAATTCCTGCTGGTTCCATTATCGTGCGTCAGCGCGGTACCGAGTTTCACCCAGGTGATAACGTTGGCATCGGCAAGGATCACACCTTGTTCGCGCTGAAAGATGGCTATGTAAAATATGCAGTGAAAGGCGCTCTGAAGCGTCGCACTGTAACCATCTTGCCATACGTTGGCGAAGAAGTAGCTGCTTAATTATTGAGCAGAGGTGGTATATTTAAAGCCCTGTCCTCATGGATAGGGCTTTTTTTCTTTCGGAAGTTTTGGTTCTGTTGCTTATTGTTTTTTATACTGAAAACAGCCCGGATGGTCGCTTGTTTCAGGGCGTTATCTGAGAGAAACAACCAGCAACAGTGCCTGGCCCCCAAGGGCAGTCTTCTAAAGTATTTTGGTGGAGATCCAAATGAAGTTTATTGATGAAGCAAAAATTGAAGCAATTGCCGGTAAGGGTGGTAGTGGTTCGGCCAGTATGCGTCGTGAAAAATTTATTCCCCGTGGCGGCCCGGATGGCGGTGATGGCGGACGTGGCGGCAGTGTCTGGGCGGTAGCGGATGAAGACATCAATACCTTAGTTGACTATCGTTTTGTAAAAAAATACAAAGCCCGTGATGGTGAAAATGGTCGTGGTGCCGATTGTTACGGCAAGGGCGGCGATGATGTTGAGCTGCGTATGCCAGTCGGTACGTCGATTGTGGACGCTGAATCGGGTGAATTGATTGCCGATTTAACCGAAAGCGGTCAGCGCGTGGTGATTGCCAAGGGTGGTAAGGGTGGTCTGGGCAATCTGCACTTTAAATCTTCGGTTAACCGTGCTCCGCGTCAGACTGCGCCAAGCGAAGAAGGCGAGCGCCGCGAACTGCGTTTAGAGCTGAAAGTGCTGGCCGATATCGGCTTGCTGGGTATGCCAAATGCCGGTAAATCGACCTTTATCCGTGCCGTTTCTGCGGCCAAGCCTAAAGTGGCGGATTATCCGTTTACCACCTTATTCCCTAATCTGGGCGTAGTGCGTATTGATGATAACCGCAGCTTTGTGGTTGCCGATATTCCTGGTTTGATTGAAGGCGCAGCAGAAGGCGCGGGTCTGGGCCATCGCTTCCTGAAGCATTTACAACGCACTGGTATTTTGCTGCATATCGTTGATCTGGCTCCGTTTGATGAAGATACCGATCCGGTTGCAGAAGCCTGCGCAATTGTGGAAGAGCTGCGTAAGTACGATGAAGAGCTGCATAAAAAGCCACGCTGGCTGGTGCTTAATAAGCTGGATATGATTCCGGAAGAAGAGCGCGAAGAGCGTGTGGCGAACTTCCTGAAGGCTTATGGCTGGGAAGCGGGTTCGCATGAAGCTTATGCCGAGTTTGATCCGATGCAACCGCGTTTGTTTACCATCTCTGGTTTAACCGGTGAAGGTTGTCGTGATCTGACTTACGCCATCATGGATTATCTGGAAGCCGCCCGTATTTATACCCGTAATCAGGACAAAATCCGCGCTGAACAGCTGGAAATTGCCCGTGAAGCGGCTGCCGCAGAAAGAGAAGTGGCCAAGGTTGCCAGACTGGCCGCCTTAGCTGCGGCGGATGAGCTTGCCCGTGAAGCGGCTGCCGCAGAAAGAGCAGCGGTCAGGGCCGCCAGACAGACATCATCACCAGCGGCTGATGACGCCAGCGAGTAATGTCTGATCTGCCGGCAAGGCTGTCATGTGCAGCCATACCGGTCTCTGTATTAACTGCCTGTGGCCAACAGGGCAAAGCAGGCGAGGCACTCGTGCTGAAAACCTCCGGTTAAACGGGGGTTTTTTAGCCACTATTAACGTGCAGCGCTGGCTTTGCCGTCTATTGGCGGCGGTCTGTTAAGCTTCTTCCCCTTATGAACTTATCTGCCGGCCTCATGCAGAACGACTCCGCACTCTTAGAATTTTTTCAGCCTGGCTTTGTGCCGCTTGATCTGCCGCCTCTGGCGGGGCTGATCCGCGCCCGTCCCTATCTGGATGCCTTTATTACCCTGTTCCGGGGAGGCGAAGAAGAAGTGATGGTGCGTCTGCTCGTCTTGCGGGAAATTGGGGCACGTGCACAGGCTCCCCGCTGGACGCCGCAGGATTTACAAGCGCATTTTGCCTATATCAACCCGGTGAAGCTGGAAACGGTACTGAAGCGGATCCGTGATAATGGCCTGCTGGTCTGGGATTCCGATGAGCAGCTGTATTCCTTATCCGAGCCTGGCCGGATTGCTTTAGCCTCGATTGGTACCCTGGTACAGTTTTCTGATGGCGATGCCGAACTGGGTTATTTAACCGCGCAGGTTGCTGCGGGCCAGTCGGTCGGCCGGGTTGCGCATGAAGCCTTGCAGCATTTACTGGCAAGGCTGAATGAGTTGTACCGCGATTTTGAAGAAGCGCTGGAATCCCAGTCTGAGTTTCAGATTCGTAAAGCGCAATCCAAGCTCGAAAGCGTCTGGAAATGGGTCGAGAAGGGCACTGAGGTGATGCATGCCATTCTGGATGATGAAACCCTGGATCTGCAGACCTTAAATCAGGCTCAGGCCATTGCTACCGCGCAAAGCCGGATGTTGCGGCTGACCAGTGTATTTCAGCGCCGTTTAAGTGAGCTGGCTGCTCAGCGTGTGCATTTGGGCGAATCCGGGCTGACCTCCACTAATGTGGCCGACTGGTTGCGCCGGCTGGATCAGGACGAGCTGGCCAATCTGGGCCGGGATCTGTTGATTTTCCATCCGGAACCCGTTTTTGTTACCGCAGATGAATTATTAGATATTTCCGAATATGAACTGATCAGCCGCGAGCGCCTTGAGTATATTGAAAGTGCGCTGCCTTCCAGTGAAGTGGCAGAAGATGCCGAAGCCATGGAAGTCGAGCGTCTGCTGGATGCCGAAGCCTTATTTGAAGAGCTGGGTGCACTGGCTGCCCGTGGCGGCACGGCGGAGCTCTTTGAGCAGGTGCTGGCCGACACTTATAATGTAACGGCTTATCGCTTATCTTTGTTGTCTCTCTTGGGCGATGCCGATGCCGCTCTGGAGCAAAGTGTGGTTGCCGATCTGGTTCGCTTACCGCTGTTCCTGGAAGCCGAGGCAGGGGTGGAAGTGCTTGATCATGCCGAAGTGGCGGAGATCAGCCGCGGGCGTTTGCGTCCTGTCAGCGCGGTATAATCTGTAACCGCAGGTGGTGATGACATTAAACCGGGATCAGCAGATCTCTGATTTGATCAAAGGATTGTGGAGTCAAAAATGGGCCTTCTGGATGATCTTAAGCAGCAAGCGCAAACGGTAGTTTCCGACGATGCAGAGCAAAGACGGGTTTACCTTGCCAATATGGCCTTGATTGACGGTGCAATGCGCGTGGTCCTGGCCTATTTCTTTGATCTGGCTAATCAGCTTAAAGTGGTTAAGCCAGCCAGCCCGCATATTTACCGGGTCTGGGGCGTCGGGGAATTCAGTCAGATGCAAATGACGCTGGCTGCCGCCAATTCCCGGGAGAAGCCGCTTGAGGGCGGCAGCCATCCTGATTACATTGAATTTCTGGTTGAGTGGCAAGGCCGCGAGTCTTTGCGCACGGTCTGCTCTTCACTGAGTGCGGCTAAGCACTTAAAAGAGCAGATGTGGCAGTATGGCTGCAAGCTGGAAGAAAAAATTCAGGCCGCACCGGATGGTAAGTTTATCCGCTCGGCGATCACCATCGCGTCCTTGGTGCCGACGCGGTTTCGTTTCGATGCTGTGTATGAAACCGGCAAGATTCGTTTAAATATTCGTAATCTGGCAAACCTGGGTGAAGATCAGCACCTTCTGACCCCGGCGCAATGCACGACAGTGCTTTGCGAAGAGCTGGCC
>JBOFGM010000036.1:0-8424 GCA_051649105.1 Iodobacter sp.
AGCTCTTTTTCCAGCCGCTTTTTATCGGTGATATCTTCTTGTATCCCGACAAAATGGGTGATTTCTCCATCGGCTTGCCGGATCGGGGAAATGGTGGTGAAAACGGTGTAAATCTCGCCGTTTTTCCGGCGGTTGATAAATTCCCCCTGCCAGGTACAGCCGCTGGCAATCGCCTCATGCAGGGTGAAATAGATATGCGACGGGGTTAAGCCCGATTGCAAAATACGCGCATTATGGCCGGTGACTTCTTCCCGGCTGTAGCCGGTGGTGGTGACAAAGGCTTCGTTGACATAATCAATACACAGGTTCACATCGGTGATAATGACGTTTTCCGGGCTTTGCTCCATAGCCAGCGATAGTTTGCGCAGCTGCTCTTCTGTTTGTTTGCGCTCGGTAATATCCAGGTGAATGCCCGACATACGGATAATTTTTTCGTCGCTGTTATAGTGGATCCGGCCTTTGCTGACCAGCCAGCGCAGCTCGCCCGAATCCAGCCGGATTCTGAACTCGACTTCAAAGGCTGTTTCACTGTTTTTGTGATTCCGAAGCTGAGCATCGATGCGCTGCAGATCGTCCGGCCAGACCCGCTCCCGCCAGCCGGTTTCATCCATGATGGTGCCTTCCGGAACGTCATACAGCCGGGCGCATTCGGGAGACCAGTAGATTTTATGGTTGAGTAAATCCCAGTCCCAGATCCCGATATGAGCGCCTTCCTGGGCCATCAGCAGGCGCTGTTCGCTTTCTCTCAGTGCCATATTGGCCGTTTCGGTATGTTCCCGGGCCAAAATGGCATCTTCCATCAGATTCAGCGCGGCCAGCCTTGCGATGCGCTGCTGTTCCAGCGCTTTATTCTGGTTCTCATGCAGTTCTGTTTCTGTCTGTTTGCGCTCAGTAATATCCTGCACCGTGCCATGTAATTCGGTGATTTTTCCCTCTGCATTGCGGGTGACTTCACCCCGGGCAATGATCCAGCGGTGGCTGCCATCCGGGCGGATCACTTCGGCATCGCATTCATAGGGCTGGCCGGTGCTCATGCTTTGTTCGATTTTTGTGGATAGTTTGTCCCAGCTTTCTGGTGAGAAATAGTTTTGCACTTCCGGATAAACCGCGGGGGGAAGGGCCGGGTCCCGCCCGTAAATCAGAAACACTTCTGTCGACCAAAAATGCAGATCCGTGGTGGTATCCCATTTCCAGTTGCCGATCTGCGCCAGTGATTGTGCACTTTTCAGCGCCGATTCACTGTTTTTAAGGGCGTTTTCGGTCTGTTTCAGAGCCTCTATATCTTCTACCACGGAAATAAAATAATCCGGGGTGGCCGGGTCTTTCCAGACCAGCGCCACGGTCAGATTGGCCCAGATCCAGCTGCCATCTTTACGCCGGTATCTTTTTTGCATGCAGTAGCTGGGTATTTCCTGATTGAGCAGCTGCCGCAGAAAGGCTTCATCGCTGGCCATATCATCCGGGTGAGTGATTTGCCGGAAGGTTTGCCCCAGCAGCTCCTGCTGGCTGTAGCCGGTTATTTCGCAAAGCTTTTGGTTTACTTGCAGCCAGCGTCCGTCCGGTGCCAGTAAAGCAATTCCAGAGGCTGCGCGATCGAACACCGACTGAAAAAGATATTCACTTTGCCTGAGCTGCCTTTGTGTTCTGACCAGTTCCTGCCAGCGCAGGGTTTCATTGCGGCGGGCACGGTAAAAGGATTCACTGAGCACACTGACCAGTACGCCATTGCCCAGCAGCATCAGCCATTGAAAAACATCCGAGCCGCCAGCCAGCGTCAGATGCAGGGCGGGGGGCTGAAGAAAGGCCGCCGAGCCGGCAGAGACCAGGGTAGCCAGCAGGCCTGGCCCCAGCCCGCCCAGAAGGGCGCAGACAATCATGGGGAAAACAAAGGTCAGAAGCGGGCTGTCCCCGGGGGAAACCGGTAAAAAACGGGGCACCAGCAACATCAGGCCAGGCAAAAGCACCGCAAGAACATAGGCCGGCCACTTGGGGGCCGGAAGAGGCGGGGCAAAATCTGCCGGAAAATGGGGATTCATGGCTGATCTTTTTGCGCTTCAGGCGGATGGCCCAGCGGCTGAGGGTAGGGGGCTGGCAGATTATGCTGACGGGAAAGCTGATTAATCTGACGTTTCAGTTCAATCATATCCAGCTCCCGCCCGGTCATGGCGCGGTTAAACCGCTCCAGCTCGGCATTGCGCTCACGCAGCTCTTCGGTCTGACGGCGCAGGGCCGCTTCGGCGGTATTGCGCTCGGTGATATCCAGTATCAGGCCAATCAGCGCCGGCTGGCCCTGGTAATCCACCTTGCGGCCATAGAGCTCCAGCTCGATCAAGAGATTATTGCGGCGTAATCCGGTAAAGGAAAAGTGAATATCGCTTAATTCATTATCCATACAGCGGCGGATTTGCTCTGCCACAATGGGCCGGTCCTGCAAAATAAACAAATCGCTTGCGGCCATGGCCAGTATTTGTGCGGCATCTTGTTTAAAAATCCGGGCAAAACCAGGGTTTACATAGCAAAAGCGGTTGTTTTGCAAAATATAAATACCGGCCAGAGATTGTTCGACCAGAGCGCGAAAGCGGGCTTCACTTTCACTTAATACCGCTTCGGCATGCTTTTTATCGGTAATATCGCGGGAAATACCAAACAGCCCGATAATCTTTCCCTCCTCATCTTTGAGCGGCCCTTTGGTGCCCAGAAAAACCCGTTCCCCTTCCGGCATATTCAGAATTTCTTCATGGGTTTGGGTGGTGCCTTCTGCGATAATCTGCCGGCCGATTTTCATCAGCATTTCTGCCTGATCTGGCGGGAATAAGGCGCTGTCATCCTGCCCTATCACTTCACTGGCGGGCCTTTGAATATACTGGCTGGCGGCACGGTTAAACAGGATGTAGCGGCCTGCCAGATCTTTGGCAAAAATGGCATCTTCCGAGCCGTCGGCAATGGCCGATAGTAATTTCAGGGCCTGCAGCCGCTCGGTCTGGGAGTGGCGGGTATGGGATGCCAGAATCAGCTGCTCGTGCTGGCGCAACATCACAAAGCCTGCCCGGGTGATAAACAGGGCCAGCAAACCGGTCAGTGCAATCCAGATGGCATTTTTATAAATTTCGTTATACAGCTCGGCGTTATCTATCTTGGCCACCAGATACCAGTTGGTATCCGGCACAGCCCGGATCATGCCAATCACCGGAATATTTCTGTAATCACGGCCGCTGATCAGCTCGTCCGGATGGGCTTCGCCGCGCAGCAGCCGGGCTGCCAGCAGTTCCTTATTCTGGATGGGCTGCTGGGTTCTTAAGGCCGAGTTTTTACTGTGGCGCAGTTCATTTAAAAAAACGATCTGATTCCCTTCTTGCCTGAAAAGCAGGGTTTCTCCGCTGTCACTGGGAACCGGCCAGGTCAGCAGCATGGAATACAGCCAGTCCGCCGGATTGCAGTGCAAAATAATAAACCGGGCTTGCTCTGCTGCAGGCAGCGGGATAATGAAATCAAGGCTGGGCTGCCCCAGGTTGTTTAAATAGGGGCCGGCCCGCTGAATTTGCTGTGTTTGTGCCGCATATTGCATCGTGATGTGCAGTTGCGGCGGAAGGGTTGCTCTTGATGAGCTCCAAAGGGGTTCCCCGTGGGCGCTCATTAAAGAAATAGCGCTGAACCCTTTGCTGATTTGTTTAAAGCGCTCCAGCAGAGCGGCCTTGCTGTTTAAATCGTCTTTGCCATTCACGCGTTGCAGTAAGCTGGCATCAATAAAACTGGATTTTAAAAGCTCAGCATCGCCTTTACGCTCTTTCAGCCAGTCTGCAATTTGCCGGGTTTTTAAATCGGCAATGGCCTGCACCCGGGCGACTTCTTTTTCTTTGGCCTGGCGGATGGTAAACAGAATGCCAAAGCTGGTCAGCAGTACAATAATCAGCGCCAGTAAAAGAAACGGATATTTCAGCCGGGAGGCATAGGGCAGCTGTGGTGCCGCAGGGGCGCTGTGATCGAGCAAGCGGTGCAGCATTCCATACAGCAGCAGGGCCGTCACGGCAATAAACAGCCAGCCTTTAAGGGTGCTGGCCAGCGCAAAGCCTTCCGGGCTGCTGAACAGCCATTCCACGGCTTTATCAGAGAGCAAAATCCATAGTGCGGCAATGGCGGCATAGCCCAGTACAATACTCAGAATACGGTTGGAGGTCAGTTTATGATTGGCTGGCATGAACAGGTTCTTTAATGCTTTCTGCAATGGCAACAAATTCAGGGAAATAATTTAAAAAGGTCCGGGCGATATCCGGATCAAAATGCGTGCCAATGCCCGCTTCGATCATGCCGCGGGCGGTTTCATAGGGCAGGGCCATTTTATAAACCCGCTCGCTGATCAGGGCATCAAAGACATCGGCCAGCATCATCAGGCGGGCCGATAAAGGGATGTCATCCCCGGCTAAACCATCCGGATAACCACTGCCATCCCATTTTTCGTGGTGCCAGTGGGCAATTTCTTTGGCCAGCGTTAAAAAAGCCAGCGGTTGTTCAATATCCCGTTCTGCCTGCTCGATGGCATCACTGCCCAATTTGGCATGGGTCTTCATCATGGTCCATTCGTCGGGCGATAATTTACCGGGTTTAAGCAGAATATGATCAGGAATGCCCACCTTGCCAATATCGTGCAGCGGGGCGGAGCGGCTGAGTAAAGCAATATAGCGCGGGCTTAAAATGTCACAAAAACGGGGATGATCCTGCAGTTTTTGCGCCAGCAATTGCACATAGCCCTGAGTGCGTAAAATATGATTGCCAGTTTCCGGGTCGCGCGTTTCTGCCAGATGCGCCAGAGCACGGATGCTGACTTGCTGGGTCAGATCGTTTTCTGCCATTCGGCGGATAATTTCAGCTTCAAGTGCAATATTCTGGTGTTTAAGCCCGTCCCGCGCCTGTTTAGCTTCCAGCTGAGTGCGAACCCGGGCCAGAACCACGGCAGGTTTAAGCGGTTTAATAATGTAATCGGCAGCGCCCAGCTGAAAGCCTAATTCCTCACTGGCAGTATCTGACAATGCAGTCAGCAGCATCACCGGAATATTGTGGGTGGCAGGATCTGCCTGTAAGTGTTTCAGCACGGCATAGCCATCCATGCCAGGCATCATCACATCCAGCAAAATCAGGTTAGGCAGAGCCTGTGTCGCCAGAATGCGCAGACACCTTTCACCGGAAGGGGCCGCCAATACCCTGTATTGAGGGCTTAACAGATCGCTCAGGATAAGCAGATTTTCAGGTAAGTCATCAACGATAAGGATGGTGGCATTGCTGGCATCAAGCATTTAACCTCCATGATCAGACTCTAATGCTGAATACCATCTTAGTTGCAAAAGCGTATTTTTTTTAATGATTTGTTTCAGCCGCTGTTCGGAGGATTTATTGGTGTGTCAGAAATGTATGTACGTTAATGCTTTCTTGGGTGCGGCGGGCTTTGCGCCTGAAAATCAGCGGTATAGACCGCCGGTTGCTGCAGATGGCCGTGGTTAAACACGCCTGGCGCGTGGCTATGGAGAAAACCCTAATGCAAAAAGCCCCGATGACTTAATATGCTGCAACGCGCAAAATGTGCCCCTGCAATTTATTTTCGGAAAACCAGCCATGGCCAGAAATGCACTTTACGCCCAGTCGGGCGGAGTAACCCCTGTGATTAATGCTTCAGCAGCGGCCGTTATTGCTGCCGCCAGGGCTCATCCGGACCAGATTGGCCGCCTGTTTGCGGCTAAAAACGGGGTGCTGGGTGTGCTGGCGGAAGAGCTGATCGATACGGCGGAAATGAGCGAAGCCGATCTGGTGGCGCTTGCTGCCTCGCCGGGCGGAGCCTTTGGTTCTTGCCGGCATAAGCTGCGCTTCGGGCGCGAGCTGACCCGTTTATTTGAAGTTTTTGCCGCGCATGATATTGGCTATTTGTTTTATAACGGCGGCGGTGATTCGGCCGATACCTGCATGAAAATTGCCGCTCATGCCGAATATCTGGGTTATGACTTAACCGCGATTCATGTGCCTAAGACCATTGATAATGATTTGCCGCATTCCGACTGCTCGCCAGGCTTTGGCTCGGTGGCAAAATATATCGGCACTTCGGTGCGCGAAGCGGCCATGGACGTGGCTTCTATGTCGGGTTCCAGCACCAAAGTCTTTATTCTGGAAGTGATGGGGCGTCATACCGGCTGGATTGCGGCCAGCAGTGGCCTGGCTTCCGGCCCTGGCAATCTGCCACCTCACCTGATTTTATTACCTGAAGTCACTTTTAATGCCGCCACCTTTCTTGCTGCGGTAGAAGCCACCATTGCGCGTGAAGGCTATTGCGTGATTGTGGCCGCCGAAGGCATTACTAATGCCGAGGGCACTTTTGTTGCCGAAACCGGCGGGACCGATGCCTTTGGTCATGCCCAGCTGGGTGGCGTGGCCCCTTATCTGGCGCAACTGATTAAAACTGCGCAGGGGCATAAATGCCACTGGGCCGTTGCAGATTATCTGCAGCGTGCCGCGCGTCATCTGGCCTCTAAAACCGATCTGGACCAAGCCATGGCTGTGGGTACGGCGGCGGTGAATTTTGCTCTGGCCGGTGAGCGCGGCGTGATGCCGACGATCGTTCGCACGAGCGACACGCCTTATACCTGGACCATTGGCTCGGTGAAGCTGGAAGAAGTGGCCAATCACGAGAAAAAACTGCCGGCAGAATATATCCGCGCCGATGGTTTTCATATCACCCCGGCCGCCCGCACCTATTTTGCACCGCTGATTATGGGTGAAGCACCGCCCCCATTTGTGGATGGTTTGCCAGCTTACCCGGTATGGAATTTCTCTTTGGTAAAAGCCAAGCTGGAAGCCTTTAATACCGGTGCATAAACTTTCAATATTCTTGATCTAAATAAAAGGGAAGCCCGGGGTGCCGGAGTAAGCTTCCCTTTTTTGCGTGAAGATAATGACTTTATTTCGCGTGGTACTTGAATATTTATCCTATATCCTGACCACAGTCACTGCGTTGTTGCCCATTATTAACCCGGTGGCCACAGCGGCGTTACTGCCAGGTATTTCTACTCATCTTTCTGATGAAGAACGAAAACAACAAATAAAGCGTGCTTGCTATTATATGGCGGGAATTCTGATTTCCTTCCTGATGGCAGGCGGGTTGATTATGGATTTCTTTAATATCTCTATTCCCGGTTTACGAATTGCCGGCGGGATGGTGGTGATTTGCCTTGGTTTCAGAATGTTGTTTCCTGAAACACAGCCTAAGCTGAGCGAGGGATCGGACAGAAAGAATGATATTTCTTTTACTCCGCTGGCAATGCCTTCCATGGCCGGCCCCGGCTCGATTGCGGTGGTGATTTCCATGTCGTCCACCTTACATTCACAAAAAATGTTTCCAATATGGATTGCCTATATCTCGCTGGTGCTGGGGATTCTGGTGACTGCATGGATTTGCTGGCTGACTTTACGGGCCTCAACCCGCTTATTTGTCTTTTTGGGCGAAGAGGGGATCAGCGCCGTATCGCGGATTATGGGTTTTATGCTGATTTGTATCGGCGTGCAGTTTTTTATCAATGGCGTCAGCGGTTTACTGCATGATGTCAGTTTTATGCCCCATTAATGCTGACCTCTGTGGCCGGCTGAAGGCTGCGATGAGATTTCTTCCCGATCTGGATATATTCCTGCGTCTGTTATTAGCGGTGATTGCCGGTGGTTTAATCGGTATTAACCGTTTTATGCATAAAAAGCCGGCAGGCGTGCGCACCCATGCGCTGGTGTCTTTGGGCGCGGCGCTGATGGTGGCCTTGTCTGAAGTGATTACCCATGGGGATGCGCAGGCATTCAGCCGGGTGGCGCAGGGCTTGATTACCGGGGTGGGGTTTCTTGGGGCCGGTTTAATTATTCACCGCTCAGATAATAATGCGGTGGAAGGGTTAACTTCCGCCGCATCCATCTGGCTGACGGCCGCCATAGGGCTGACCTGTGGTGCCGGTTATGGGGAAATGGCCATGGCGGTGGTGGTGCTGGCGCTGGTGGTGATTAACTGGGGCGGTGTGTTTGAGCGCTGGGCCGAAAAACGCTTACGCCGCTGGCGTGATGACGAATCGCCGCATTAAGCCTGCAGCCAGTTTGCCACTTCAGTTCTTACCTTTTCTGCCAGCTGCTCTTGCTGGCAATTAATTTGCAGCAGGTCATCCATGCCGCGCATCCAGGTCAGCTGCCGTTTAGCCAGCTGGCGGGTGGCGGCAATGCCTTTGTCCCGCATGGTGGCGTAATCGCTCAGACCTTCCTGATATTCCCAGGCCTGGCGGTAGCCCACGCAGCGCATGGAAGGCAGCTCCAGGGACAAGGTGTATTTTTCCCGCAGACGGCTGACTTCATCCAGCAGGCCAAGGGTCAGCATCTGATCAAAGCGCCGTTCAATCCGCTCATGCAGCCATTTTC
>JBOFGM010000037.1:0-6949 GCA_051649105.1 Iodobacter sp.
AGCGTTTAACCAACGCGCAATTCAGACTATGCGTTGAGGTGTTTACTTCTTTTTCGCTTCGTTAATCTGCGCATTGACCTGTGCTGCAGTATTGGCGAATGGAGAAACAGGGACTGCCGCTGTTTTATCTTTTTTCGGCTTTTTAACTTCGCGATTGCTGCGTGCCTGACCTTTGGCCATGATGTGTACTCCGTGTTCTGTGCCAGTTGGCAGCTGCAGCGTACGTCAAAACGGGCCGGGCAGGGGAAATAGCCGACATGATGGTGTTATTTGGGTTTAAATGGCCGTAAAAAAGCACCGCTTTCTTTGACAGAAAACGGTGCTGATCCTTTAAACCTGGCTTTTAAGCGACGACAGACATCATCAGGCTGTTCAGACGTTTAACAAAGCTGGCCGGGTCATCCAGCTGAGCGCCTTCTGCCAGCAGTGCCTGGTCAAACAGCAACTCGGTCCAGTCTGCAAAGCGTTCGCCTTCCAGCTCGGCTTTCAGTTTTTTTACCAGCATATGCTCCGGGTTGATTTCCAGAGTCGGTTTGCTGCCTTTCACATCCTGGCCGGCTGATTTCAGCAGACGCTCCAGATTGGCGCTCATATCGCTGTTATCCACCACAATGCAAGCCGGGCTGTCGGTCAGGCGGCTGGTGACGCGCACATCCTTCACCTTATCACCCAATACCGCTTTGACTTTCTCCAGCACGTCTTTTAACTCGCTGGCGGCGGCTTCTTGCTGCTGTTTCTCTTCTTCGTTTTCAAACTGAGACAGATCCAGCTCGCCCTTGGTCACCGATTGCAGTTTTTTGCCGTCAAATTCGGTTAAGCCAGAGAGCATCCATTCGTCAACGCGATCGCTCATCAGTAAGACTTCGATGCCTTTTTTGCGGAAGACTTCCAGGTGCGGGCTGTTTTTAGCGGCAGCAAAGCTGTCGGCAGTAATAAAGTAGATCTTGTCCTGACCTTCTTTCATCCGGCCAACATATTGCGCCAGGCTGACATTTTGCTCGGTGCTGTCGCTGAGTGAAGAAGCAAAGCGCAACAGGGCTGCCACACGGTCTTTATTGGCGAAGTCTTCTGCCACGCCTTCTTTCATGACCCGGCCAAATTGTTCCCAGAAGGTGACATATTTAGCTTGCTCGGCAGTGTCATCCGAGTTGGCCATGGATTCCAGCAAGCCCAGCACTTTTTTCACGCAGCCTTGCTTGATTTGCTCGATATCTTTGCTGTGTTGCAGAATTTCACGGCTGACATTCAGCGGCAGATTGCTGCTGTCAATCAGGCCGCGCACAAAGCGCAGATATTGCGGCAGCAGTTTTTCTGCGTCTTCCATAATAAAGACGCGGCGCACATACAGCTTAATGCCGTGACGGCGTTCACGATCCTGCATATCAAACGGCGCGCGCTGAGGGATATATAACAGCTCGGTATATTCTTGCTTGCCTTCTACTTTGGCATGGCTCCAGGCCAGCGGTGCTTCAAAGTCATGCGAGACATGCTTGTAAAATTCGGTGTATTGCTCGTCGCTGATTTCAGACTTAGGGCGGGACCACAGCGCAGACGCCTGATTAACCGCTTCAACGCCTTCCGCAGGGGTGACATTGCCTTCTTCATCGTAGCCGGCAGTTTTAGGCATAAAGATTGGCAGGGTAATATGGTCTGAATATTTGCGGATAATCGAGCGCAGGCTCCAGTCCGACAGATACTCATCTTCGCCTTCTTTCATATGCAGTACGATTTCTGTACCGCGGTCTTCTTTAGCGACTTCTTCCAGCGTAAATTCGCCGTCCCCTGCCGATTCCCATTGGGTAGCGGTGGTTTCACCGGCGCGGCGGGACGTCAGGGTGACTTTATCGGCCACAATAAAGGCAGAATAAAAGCCCACACCAAACTGGCCAATCAGATTGGCATCTTTTTGCGCGTCGCCAGAGAGCTTGCCAAAGAATTCTTTGGTGCCGGAGCGGGCAATGGTACCAATATTCTTAACCACTTCATCACGGCTCATACCAATGCCGTTATCTTTCAATGTCAGCGTACGGGCTTCTTTATCAAAAGAAAGACTAATCTTCAGTTCGCTGTCATCACCGTACAGGCTGGCATCATTCAGCGCTTCAAAGCGCAGCTTGTCGCAGGCATCAGAGGCGTTGGAGATCAGCTCACGCAGGAAAATTTCTTTATTAGAGTAGAGCGAATGGATCATCAGCTGTAAAAGCTGTTTCACTTCGGTTTGAAAGCCTAGTGTTTCTTTTGCCATGAAGATGTTCTTCTTAATTGGTTGATCGGTCATGCTGTTCTAAATGGGGCCGGCTTGCAGGCGTTCAAGCCCGGCATGCGCTAAATTAAACCGTCGTTGGGCGATAAGATGCTGGTACTCTGTGGAAGTCTTTGCCGCAGATTACGCCGGGCAATAATTTTGGTCTGGGCTTCTGCTGGCAAATCGGTCAGCAGCAGCAGGTTTTTGCGGATTAAGACATCAATAACGTCTTCAATAACACGAATTAAGTCACTGTCCAGCGTATGAAAAAGCTCGGTGTTGGCCGGGGCACCAATAAATTCCACCAGTTCGGGGGCATTTTGCGGAATAAATTCAATAGCCTGCGTGCCGGCATCGCGAAAAATAGCGATAATTTGTCCATCCGGAGCTCTGGAAACATAGGGCATGGTAAATCCTTAATCGATGATAGGCTGCGTGTTCAGTTTAGGCTGGCCGGGAAAAAATGATATATGAGCGTTTATACACTTGATATTTTAAAGGTTGCCGCAGTAAATAAGCGAGTCAATGCTCCGCCTTTACTGATGATTCATGGTGCTTATGCCGGATCGTGGTGCTGGAAAGATTTGTTTATCCCTCATTTTACCGAGGCCGGCTTTGATGTGATCGCCCCCAGCCTGCGCGGACACGCCGATAGTTTAGGCCGGGAAAAGCTGGATTATTTTGGTATTGATGATTATGTGGATGATATCTTATCCATTTTGGCCGATCTGCCCGAACCCCCGATTCTGATCGGCCATTCTATGGGCGGGCTGGTGGCGCAGCGCGTGGCCAAACAGGCTGAAATTGCCGGGATGGTCTTGCTGGCGAGCGTGGCCCCTTATGGGGTGGCGGCTTCTTTTGCCCATTTAATGTCATCCCAGCCCAGCTTGCTGTGGAGCTTAGGCCAGTTTCAATGGCAGGGCGCGGCCGCAGCGGGTAATCCGGGCTTTGTGCGTGAATTGTTATTCTCGTCCAAAACTGATCGCTCGATGGTCAATCACTTTGCCGCCAGAGCGCAGCCTGAATCGATGCGCGCCTTAACCGAAATGGCGATTCCGCATCCGTTTGCCGGCTTAAACTGCCCCAAAATTCCTTGCCTTGTGCTGGGCGCGGGTTCCGATCAGCTGATTCCTCCGGGCGATATTCATGCTTCGGCCAGTGCATGGGGCACCGAGGCAGAAATGATTGCCGATTGTGGCCATGCCATGATGGCCGATTATCACCATAATATTGTGGCCGGGCGCATTCTGGCGTGGCTGAATCAGAGTTATCAGGAGTCTTAAAGTGGTGCATAAATTTCGCAAGACAGATGCAGAGTGGCGTGAGCAGCTGACGGCCGAACAATACCGTGTGGCACGGGAGGGCGGCACCGAACGCCCTTTTTCCGGCGGGCCATATCGTCAGGCTGCACGGGGTAAATATCACTGCATTTGTTGCGGGGCACTGTTATTTGAAGCCGATCGTCAGTTTGATGCCGGCTGCGGCTGGCCCAGTTTTTGGGCCGAGGCAGCAGGTGCCAATATTGTGCGTATCCGTGACGGCAGCCATGGCATGCTCAGGGTGGAAGTGCGCTGCAGCAGTTGTGATGCGCATTTAGGCCATGTGTTTCCGGACGGGCCTATGCCCACCGGCGAGCGGTATTGTATTAATTCGGTTTCGATTGAGTTTCGTGAAGATTAAACGCAGCCAGATCAAATCCTCTTTATTCATCTGAAAAATAAATCATTTCGCCTGATTTTTATCATGCCGCTGTATTGCAAATGAACCAGAATGCCGGAAATACTCTGTGTGATTTTTTACTGCGCTGATATAAAGCAAAACAGCAGTAGAATCACGCTCCTTATTTTAAAGGGCGATGTATGCATACACAGCTTGTTCAGATGCTGGCAATTAAACCACAGCAGGTTATTCCATGGCGCCGTGTTTTACGGGTCATGATTGCCGTGGGATTGCCTCTGGCGATTGCCTTATACCGCGGTGAGTTTTTACCTGCGGTATATGGTGCTGTGGCCGGGTTTTACACCATGTTTGTGGATAATGGCGGCAATACTGCGGAACGTATTACCGTAATGGTGTATATGACGGTAGGTATGCTGCTGGCCGGTATTGCCGGGGTGGCCGGGCATTTTGTGCAGGGCGCTCCACTGGCATTTTTACTGGCTTTTGCCATCTTTACCGGCTGGCTGCAAGGCGCTGGTAATTCTGTAGAAATGATGAGCAAATACTGGCTGATTGCTTTTTTATTTGGCGACAGCATGCCTGATTTATCGCCTTTAGCCGGTACCTATTTATTGATTGGCGGCGCCGCCGGTATTTTCTCTGTTTTGCTGGACCGGCTTTTATTCCGGGCTCCGGAAGAGAAAAATGGCCCGATGCTGTTTGAAGCCATGAGCCGTTTATTGCGCCGCCCGCATAATAATTCTTTATTTGCCTTTTATTTTGCGGCCAAAGTGGTTGTGGCTTATTTAATTGGTTATGGCTTTGGATTAGAGCGTGCTTATTGGCTGCCATTAACCGTGGTGCTGGTGACAGTTTACGATAATAAATTAACCATCGACCGGATGGTGCAGCGTTTATTAGGTTCTATTCTGGGCGCTTTACTGGGCTGGGCTGTTTTGTCTTTCTTTAAAGCAGAATGGCAGCTGGCCGCGCTGGTGGTAGCTCTGGCCGCGATTACCCCGATTTTCTTAAACCGTAACTACTGGCTGGCGGTGATTCCGATTACGGCGCTGGTCATGGTGTTGCTTGATTTTGGTGGTGAGCATCATTCCCTGGTGCTGGCCCGGGTGGAAAACACCGTGCTGGCCTGTATTTTATCGGGTCTGGGTACCTTGTTATTTATCCGTTTCCGGCCGGATTACTTTACGGAAACCCGAAGAGCCAAAAAAGTGAAAGCAGAACCGCCGTCTGAATAGATGATCAGGGCCACCATCCGGTGGCCTTTTTATTATCGGCGGAGCAGGGGCGTTTTTAATTAGCAGTGATTATCTTTACGGCAGCTGCTGATTTTGCTTGGATGCCATTGGGGTATGCCAATATAATGGCGTCTTTCCCCCGACTTTCGGATTTATGACGGCACGCCGGTATCAGCTCAGCCTTCGCATCGCATTCCTTGCGATCATGCTGCACGTCCTGATGCCCTTGCTGCATGCCACCTTGCCGCAGTCTGCTTTAAGAAGCAGCGTGTTCTGCGGCATGATGACGCCGATTCTTGAGTTTCAGCTCAGTCAGCTTCCCGGTTATAAACCTGAATCCCTGTTAGCCAAGGCGGCGCCTGCCTGTGTGCTCTGCGCCCATGCGGATCAGACTCAGGCCACCGGCTCTTTTGTGCTGCTGGCGCTGTTGCCGCAACGGGTGGACGTGCTGGCGTTTATCGCGCCCCGGCCGCCTCTGGCCCGGCCGCACCGTAATACCGCTTATCCCCCCCCGGGCCGTGCCCCGCCTGTTTTCTCCTGATAAAGCTTTGATCTTGCCGTGGTTTGCGCGCCGCATCCCGCCTGAGCCCTGCTGCGCCTGATCCTGGCGGCAAGATTCTTCCCTTTGCAATCCAGCAGGGCTGTGTGCCCTGCTGTCCGGAGAAACACAATGCGTTTATATGCAATGCTTGCCTGCCTGATTTTATCTGCCTGCAATTCAGGCGGTGATTCCACCCCCGTCGTTGCTTTGCCTGACCAGGCAGTTTCGGTGCAATTTGCCCTGCAATCGGGTGGAAAAGCGGTGGAATGCAATTCCGCCTTAACGGCTTTAGGCACGGGGGCCACTGGTGCTCAATTACGCGATGCCCGCCTTTATGTGCACGACGTGAAGCTGATTAATGCGCAAGGCCAGGAAGTGACGCTGAAGCTGACCCAAAATGACTCGCAGTACCTCAATACTGCGCTGCTGGATTTTGAAAATAAAACCGGCAACTGCGTGGGCACTGCAGAGCTGAACCGTCAGGTCAGCGGCACGGTGCCAGGCGGTCAATATATTGGGATGAGCTTTAAGCTGGGTGTGCCCGATACCGCCAAAGATGCCGCAGGTAAAGACGTGGTCTTAAATCACAGCGATACCATGGCCGTGCCTGCTCCGCTGAATAATATGTCGCTGGGCTGGAGCTGGCAGGCGGGTCGCCGCTTTGTGCAGCTGGAGCTGAATCCGGACGCGCCTGCAGGTAGCAAACCGGTGAATTGGTACTTCCATCTGGGGGCGACCGGTTGCACTGCCGATGTGGCGGATCCAAACAGCTTTAAATGCAGCAGCCCGAATATTGTGCCGGTGCGTTTTGGCAGTTTTGATACCAGCAAGCAGCAGGTGGTGCTGGATCTGGCCGCTTTATTGCAAGGCGTGGATATCAGTAAAGATCTGGGCGGATCCAATGGTTGTATGAGCGGCCCGACCGATCCGGAATGCACCACGCTGTTTAATAATCTGGATTTAAATCTGGCGGAATCGGCTCCGGGTAAAAAAGATACCGGCCTGCCTAAGGGCGATGGCAGCTTCTCTAAGGTATTTAAGGCAGGCTTAAAATGATGATCCGCTGCCTTCTGGCGGCGTTAGTGCTCGGCGGCTGCGTGCAGTCGGGCACTTCAGTCTCTGATCCCGTCCGTCAGGGGACGGGTTGGAGCTGGTCGCTGCCTTTTTATTTTCCGACACCTAAAGTGCCTGCCGATAACCCCATGAGCGAGGCGAAATTTCAGCTGGGCCGCGCTTTATTCTATGACG
>JBOFGM010000038.1:0-3022 GCA_051649105.1 Iodobacter sp.
TGGCAACACTTGCAGTTCAGCGCTGGTATCCGCCTTGTTAAGAATGATGTCAGCCTCAATGGTCATTTGATGGGCACCGGTGACGGAGATATTGTCGTTAATGGCAATCAGGCGGGTGTTAATATCAGCCCGTCGTAAAATATCCACTATGGTCACTAATTCTATTTCTTCAAAGCCCGGGGCCATGAACAGATCAACTTGGTGCATAGGGGGTATCCTTGTTATGTCTTTTGCGAGGTTATAAATGTTGCCACGAATTGTGTTTTTAGACCGCAAATCATTGCCGGTTACTTTACTCCCCTTAAAAGGAAAACATCAATGGCAGGAGTATGACAATACTGCGCCTGATGAAGTGGCTGCCCGCTTAAAGGGGGCCGTGATGGCCATCAGCAATAAGGTGCCGGTGACCGCAGAAACGCTGGCCGCATGCCCTGATTTAAAAATGATTGCGGTGGCTGCCACGGGATATAACCAGATTGATTTAGAAGCCTGTAAGCAAAGAGGCATTGTGGTTTGCAATATCCGGGATTACGCGCTGTCGGGCGTGCCGGAGCATGCCTTAATGCTGATGCTGGCATTGCGCCGGCAGTTGCTGGCTTATCGTGCTGATCTGGCCGCCGGAAAGTGGCAGCAGGCCAGTAGCTTTTGTTATATTTCAGCGCCTGTGCACGATTTAGCCGGCAGTACCCTGACCATTATCGGGGCCGGGGCGCTGGGGCAGGCCATGGCCCGGCTGGCCGGAGCGCTGGGAATGCAGGTGTTGCTGGCAGAAAGAAAAGGCGCAGAGCAGGTCCGCCCTGGCTATGTGGCCTTTACGGAGGCGCTGGCGCGGGCTGATGTTTTGTCGCTGCATTGCCCGCTGACCCCGCAAACGCAAAATATGATTGCCGCCGCAGAGCTGGCTTTAATGAAACCTGATGCCGTGCTGATTAATACCGCCCGGGGCGGCCTGGTGGATGAAGGGGCTTTATTGCTGGCTTTACAGTCGGGCCGGCTGGGGGGAGCCGGGCTGGATGTCCTCATTGAAGAGCCGCCGCGGCAAGGCAATGCCTTACTGGATATCAGCCTGCCCAATCTGATTATCACGCCGCATATTGCCTGGGCTGGGCGCTTTACAATGCAGCAACTGGCCGATCAGCTGATTCATAATATCGATGCCTTTATGGATGGGCATCCGGTTAACCGCCTGGTCTGATCCGGGTACCGGCAGTCGCCTGCCGGTATGCCGGGTTTAAACCGCCTGGCTGAGTAAATCCCGCGCTTCAGTTAAAGAACCCAGAATCGGGATATTCAGCGCCAGAGAATGACGCGAAGGCGGGCGCATGTCCGGAATCATAATCACTTTGCAACCGGCCTGATGCGCCGCTTGCACGCCAAAATCAGAGTCTTCAAGCACCACGCAGGATTCAGGCGCAAAGTTAAATTGCGCTGCCGCCTTTTGATAAATTTCAGGGGCAGGTTTAGGGTGGATCACTTCATCGCCGCAAATGGCAAAATGAAAGCGGGACCAGATTCCGGCGGCCCGCAAATGATGTTCTGCAATGCTGCGGCGCGTTGAAGTGCAAACGGCTTTAGGAATATGGTGCGCTTCCAGCCAGCTGAGCAGATCAGTCAGTCCGGGGCGGTGCGCTACCGGTTCTTTAGTGCGCTCCATATAGAGTTCATGGCAGGCGGCACGTAATTCATTAATGGGCGCGCGCGGGCCCAGATGTTCCAGCAAGTACACATCTGTTTTGCTGGAGTGCATACCAATCATGCCAATAACCAGCGCTCTGGGCATATCAATTCCCAGTGCCGCCGCCGCCTCCTGCCAGCAATCAATCCCGATGGTTTCCGTGTCTAACATCAGCCCGTCCATATCAAACAAAGCTGCCAGTGGTTTAGAGGTGAAATACATGCAGATGTGCGCCAGTAGATACTGAAAGGAGTCAGTTTACGCCAGCAGGGCCGCTGCCGGATTGTGTATTGTTACCATGTAAATGAACGGCCGTTTAAAACAGAAAATCGGGCAGGGCGGCAGATCTAGTATGATGCGGAACTATTTTGTAAAAAGCCTGTTGTGCGGAGCAATCAAATTGGCAAAAGAAATGATCTGTCCTTGTGAAAGTGGTCTGAGTTATGCGGCATGCTGCGCTCCATTGCATCAGGGCGCGGCAGCGGCCACGGCAGAGCAATTAATGCGATCCCGTTACAGCGCTTTTGTACTGGATTTGCCGGCGTATTTGCTGTCCAGCTGGCACAGCTCCACCCGGCCGGCCTCGCTGGACAATGATGAGCCGGTGCGCTGGCTGGGTTTAAAAATTAAACAGGCTCACTGCAGCGGCTCGCAAGCCGAAGTAGAGTTTATTGCCCGCTATAAAGTGGGTGGCCGGGCCTGGAAACTACATGAAAAAAGCCGCTTTGTTTTTGAAGAGGGGCATTGGTTTTATGTCGACGGGGACATGCTTCACCCGTAAGTAATGAGAATGTGTGGCAAAAAGGAGGCGGAGGGCCTAGGGGGTTTCCGCTATTTTTACGTCTTGGCTTGACAAGAAAGTCAACTCGTTATAATTTCAAACGGTCGTTTGAAATTGTTTTAAATCAACTACACCCGCAGGAGTATGAACGTGGTCGAATCGGTCAAGGCGCAAGACACAGCAAACCGTATTTTGGATGCAGCCGAGCCTCTGTTTGTTGAACATGGCTTTGATGCCACGTCAATGCGCATGATTACGCAATCGGCCAAGGTCAATATTGCTGCGGTGAATTACTACTACCATTCCAAAGACGGTTTATTCCGGGCGGTTTTTGAGCGCCGTGCTGAACCATTTGCCCGTTTATTACTGGGCAAGCTGGAAGAGCTGGAGCAAAGCACCCCGCATCCAACGGCGGATCAAATTGCAGAAGCCTTTGTGATGGCCTCTTTAGAAATGGGAAGAAATCCGGAATACGGCGGTTTGTTATTTGTTCGCCTTGTTGCACGCACCTTTGTTGAACCTCATCCCGAATTAAAAGCAACCATGCCACAACGCTACGGCGAATT
>JBOFGM010000039.1:0-2142 GCA_051649105.1 Iodobacter sp.
ATAACTTTTAGTTATAACAAGGCGAGAATACTATAAACAAGCTGATCTACAGAGGCCCCATGGTTTCGGCTCCATACCGCACACAACGGTATTCAAGAGAGCGGACCCCATCTGCCCGCCCCGCCGGCAATTCGCTCTGCTATAAACAGACATCGACTATGACGGCCGTGGGAGCAACAAATGAAAGCTATTTTGTTTATTTTGCTGTTGTTTGGCTCTGCCACTGCTATTGCCCAGGAAAATTTACTGACCGCAGCGGCTGATCCGTGGCCGCCATTTATTGACCCTGCCCATCCGGGAGGGGGCTTATCCATGGAAATTGTCCGGGCGGCATTTCAAAGCCAGGGGGTTGCTGTAAAAATGAATGATGTACCCTGGATACGCGCAGAATCCGGGGCTAAAGCGGGTGCTTATGATATTTTGCCGGATATCTGGATGACCGAAAGCAGAAAAGAGCACTTTGCATTCAGCGATCCCTATGCCGTGAATGAAGTTAAATTTATTAAGCGAAAAGGAGATCCGTTTGAATACACCGGAATTGAAAGTTTAAAAGGAAAGAATATTGGAATTATTAAGGGATATGGTTATGGCGATGGATTTACTGATTCAAAAGAATTTAAAAAAGAAGAAGTCACTGATTTTATTGTTAATTTAAAAAAACTGCTGATAAGCCGGATTGATTTAACCATGGAAGATCAGATTGTTGCAAAAATCCGGATTACCAGAACTGATCCGGCACTGCTTTCTAAAATAGAATTTACCCAAAATAACTTTTCCAGTAAAAACTTATACATGGCCGTTGGATTAAAACACCCAAGGCAAAAAGAAATTATTGCCACCTTTAATAAAGGGCTGGCCACCATTAAAGCCAATGGAGTCTATGAGCACCTTTTTTCCCGATATGGTATGACATCCCGCTGATCCGGCGGCACACCTGAACACGCATATTTATGCAGTTTGCTTATTATTTCACGGGTAAACTCCGGCAACAGCCGCGAATATTTAATAAAATGCCGGTTAAATAAGCTGCAATAACAACATGACCTGCGATGATATCAAAGCCTTATCAGTATAAATTTACTCTGATCATAAAGAGTATTTCAATCTTTCCGCCCGGCTCCAGAGTGTTATTTAATTAGCACTTAAAAAAGGCAGGAGTAATTTTCCCATTTTTTATTTTTTTTCCTGCAGGTAAAATCCGGCTTGCCTTTTTTCTGATGCCAGATAGTAATGAATTAATTGTACTAAAATGACACCAGAATTGTGTTATTTAACCCTGTATTCAGATTCCTTTTTAAGCCAGGTGCCGCTCCATTTCAGAATAACTTTATCCTTTGGCTGATGAATATCCCAATTTATCCGCCTGCATTCCATTCATAAAAATCAAATCACTGCCCCAAAGCCGCTGGCCCGTGCTGATCTGCGGGCCCGGACAAGCTCATTCATCGGCCCTGATCGCCGTGCAGCATCACCCGGCGGCAGGATAAATAGCCGGCAGTCTGTGCAGCCCCCATTTCTGAAGGAAATATATTTTTTTAAATGACAACACACGCCTCACCCTTTGACCTTATTTATAACGACCTGAAACCACTAAAAGCGTCTGCTTACCCCACTTTGCAGCCTTCCTTATGCCCAGCTTTTAACTAGGTATTTTTCCCCCTGGACAAAAGCGATTAAAAAGGCTTGATCCGGTAAGAAGCGCCGTATTACGATGCGGACATAGAAGATGAAAGGCGGCTCCTGCCAGCCTTCACAGGAAGAGACAAAAAAAATGAACAATCCCCGCCCATCCAAGGGCTTTACCCTGCTTGAATTACTGGTGGTTTTGCTGATTATTGCCCTGCTGGCCGGTTACGTTGGCCCCAAGCTGTTTGGCGAAGTAGGCAAAGCTAAGACCAAGACTGCTGCAAGCCAAATGAAATCTCTGGCCGATGCGCTGGATCATTACCGCCTGGATACCGGGCATTATCCAAGTACCGAGCAAGGTTTAACGGTGCTGACCAAAAAACCTGCTGACGAACCTAAATGGCAGGGGCCCTATTTAATGAAAGATGTACCTGCCGACCCCTGGGATCGCACTTACATCTATAACAAGCCCGGTGAAAATGGCCGCGATTATGATCTGCTGACTTATGGAGCAGA
>JBOFGM010000040.1:0-5596 GCA_051649105.1 Iodobacter sp.
TGGGCGGCGGCTTTGTGAATACCGAGCTGCGCGAGCTGACCGATCCGCGCATCTTTGATTATTTTGATTATGTGACCCTGGATGATGGCGAGCGGCCCTTACTGGCGCTGTTGGACCATCTGGCCGGCAAGCGCAGCCGGCAGCGGCTGGTACGCACCTTTGTGCTTGACGACGGGGCGGTGAAATATATCAACTTTGTGGAGCCCGATATTGCCTTTGCCGAAGTGGGCACCCCGACCTGGGATGGCCTGCCGTTGGATCGCTATTTGTCTTTATTAGATATGCTGAACCCCATGCACCGGCTGTGGTCGGACGGGCGCTGGAATAAGCTGACCGTGGCGCACGGTTGTTACTGGAAAAAATGCAGCTTTTGCGATGTCAGCCTGGATTATATTTCCCGCTACGATGGCGCATCGGCGGCGACCCTGGTTGACCGGATTGAAGCCATTATCGAAGAAACCGGCCAGACCGGGTTTCACTTTGTGGATGAAGCCGCGCCGCCCAAGGCCTTAAAAACGCTGGCGGCTGAGCTGCAAAAACGCAATTTATCGATTTCCTGGTGGGGCAATATCCGCTTTGAAAAATCGTTCAGCCCGGATCTTTGTCAGCAACTGGCTGACAGTGGTTGTATTGCGATTTCCGGCGGGCTGGAAGTGGCGTCCGATCGTTTACTGACGCTGATGAAAAAAGGCGTGTCGATCGATCAGGTGGCGCGGGTGACGCGGGCCTTTACCGATGCCGGTATTTTGGTTCATGCCTATCTGATGTACGGCTTTCCGACTCAAACGGTGCAAGACACCGTCGATGCGCTGGAATATGTGCGTCAGCTGTTTGCCGAAGGCTGTATTCAGTCCGGCTTTTTCCACCGTTTTGCCTGTACCGTGCATTCACCGGTCGGGCAGAATCCGGAAGAATACGGCATTGAGCTGCTGCCTTTACCACCGGTGTCATTTGCTAAAAATGATGTGGGTTTTGTCGATCCGACAGGCGTCGATCACGACGTGCTGGGCGTAGCGTTAAATAAGGCGCTGTATAACTATATGCACGGCATTGGTCTGGATGATGATGTGCGCGTCTGGTTCAGCGGCAAGGTGCCACGCACCACCGTGCCCAGAAATAAAATCGCCCGGGCACTGGCGGCTAAAGGCTGAAAGCCTGCGGAACACCCTTTCAAACAGGGTGTCGGCAGGTTAGTTCGTCCACTGGGTGGCAGGCTGGATCCGGGTATCGATGGTGGAGGCCCGCACCTTTTTGCGTAAGTGCAAAAAGTAAGCGCAATAGCTGACATCCAGCAGGGTGGAGCCGGCCGCCAGCGTCAGAATAAACAGATCGGCCGGATTATGCAGCCACATATATACCGAAATCAGCCCGGTGCCTAAGGTGCGCAGCCAGGAAATTGACCAGGCATAGCCCACGGTGGAAGGTTGCTGCACCAGCAAAATCATGCACAGCAGGCTGATAATAAACTGACAAATATAGGCAGAGCGGGCTCCGGTCGGAGTATCAATCCCGGCCAGTGTCATGCTCCAGTACAGCAGAATAAAAAAGACGACGCTGCCCCAGACGATGGCTTGATAGTGCCGTTTAAATTGCGGCGTCGTAAATTGGTCAAATCCCAGCTTAAGTACCTGCCAGAAAATAAATAAATCAAAAATCAGCCAGGCGCGGTAAGTCCAGACTAAAAACGCGCCCATATCGGTGCGCAGCAACACGCCCCAGACAAATTCCCAGGCCAGATTACTGGCTGCGGCAATCACGGCCATTTCCACCGCCCGGTGGCGTTTGGCCTGCAGCAAAATCAGAGCATAAGCCACCACCCACAGCAGGCACCCCACGGCAAACAGCGTCAGCTGAACCGGGGTATAGAGGCTGCCGTCGGTACTGACGGTATTAAACCAGGCTTCTGGATTATTGCTGCCGGTGGCAAACAGAATCATCGTTACTCTCCAGGGTTAAGGCTTAAGCCTCGCTGGGCACATGGCGGGCCGTTACGGGCGCACGCAGCTGCTCCGGAATCTGAAATGGCTGGCCGGGATTGGGGCCTGCCCAGTGCTTTTGCAGCGCTTCCATAAATTCTTCGCCATAGGCCTGCATAAAGCTTTCTGCCGTATGCGAGCTATTGGCCAGACGGGATTTCCAGCGAAAGATCACGCGCAACAGATCAATTACCCAATGCCAGCCGGCATATTTTTTAAGCCCCAGGAAGCTGGCATTGCGGCTGCCCAGTAAGGTGGTCATCAGTTCCGGCACCAGATTGGCGGCAAGTTCAGGCAGATTGGCCTGTAAAAAAGCAATATGTGAGCGGGTCAGCAAATGGCCGGCTTCGGAAGGGCCAAAATTGCGCCGCTGGATGGCTTTCCAGACTTCCCTTGCTTCGCCGGTATTGGCGGGCATGGCTTCGGGGACAATCCCCAGCACACCACCGATGGTTTTCCACAGATAAAGCTGATCTTCTTCCTGTGCTTTACTAACCTTTACGCCCAGCTGGCGCAAGCCTTCAACGGCTTGTTGGGAAAAGGCCAGCATCGTACCCAGTAATTCTTCCTGATTAATAGGCATGCCCCAGCCTGCCTGCCAGGGGTGGACGGCCCCGCGTTGTTTGGAGCGGGAAAAATGGCGCACTGCGGCATGCATCAGACGGATTTTACGAATGGTCATCAGCCCCTTGCCACCGGGAGCCAGACCATTGGGTTCCACTGCATTTAAGATAAAGCGCAGCGTTTCAGAGGCCCGGCGTTCAAAATGGCCGCTCAGCTGCCCGGTGGAGGCTAAAACTTGCGCACCACCTGCCCGTCCTGCATACAGCACCGGCAATGAACGGCACATCAGGCTGATACCAAAGGGAATGCCATAGGTGGTAAAAAATTGCTGGGCCCGTTCAATGCGGGCCAGATCGATCCCTGCCGGCAGCCTGGAGGTGGCTTCCAGATACGCTTGTAATTTTGGGGGAGTATCGTCCGGCCAGTCAGTGCAGCTATCGAGTTGTGTCAGAATTTGATTGGCCTGGCTGATATTTCCACTCAGGATTAAATCCCGCATACAAAGATCGGCCAGGGGATCTGCGCTCATTCTGAGCTGGTCCAGTTTGGTGTCAGACCATAGCGGGGCATTGGATGGTTGCGTCACAGTATTATTCTTGTCCCGGCATGATTAATTAAATAGCGCTTGCGGGTTAATCCAGCGCTCTGGTGGATGAATGCCTTGTAAGCAAGCTATGGCAGAAATGTGCTGCTCGTCGTTCATCAGTGGCGTTATAAATAGTATTAAGTCGCATCAGGGATAACGCTGATACGGGCTTTTAATAAGGAAAATAATGCCGGAACGGTATTTAGTACCGTCCCATAGCTGTTACTATTCTGATGCGTACGGCATTTTAACGCAGATAATTACTTATTTGTTATTTAATATAGTCTTAGTAGAAAGTTTGATGCTAGAAAACGAAAACAATCCATATGCTTTTACTAAGAAATATACCTTGTTCATTCTGACACTTCATTTATTCCGTCGGCTGTTTTCTGCGCGGCAAGCAGGCTTCTTGCTGCTTATGTGCTGGCTTCATTCTGCCTGTGCGCTGACTGTCAGCGAACAGACTCCTGGATTGCAGCCCGGCACCGAAGTAAAAATCTGGATGGATGCCAGCCGCGCCTTACCTGTGGAAGCGGTGGCAGAAAAACTGAGCGAGTTTCAGTATCCCAAAGGCAAGCTCTATGCCCGGGGTTATTCCAGAAATGCAATGTGGATGTCGTTTTCTTTGCAGAACCCGGACAGCCAGCTGATCCGCAATTATCTGGAATATACCGAAGCGCAGATTGGTGCGGTCAGCCTCTATACCCGTACTGCGGGCGGCCCCTGGCAGCAGCAGCATTTTCATGCGGCGCAAAGTGAATTTACCCGCCCTTTTGCCACGGTGCGGCCGGTGTTTTTGCAAGAGATTCCGGCCAATTCACAACTGGATGTGCTGATCCGGGTGATTTACAGCGAAAATGAAGATATGGCCGGGCCTCTCGTGTCGGATATCCGCGTCTGGGGAGAGCGTGATTTTATGCGCGCCAACAGCCGGGAAATGCTGCTGTGGGGCGGCATGGTCGGGATGATGTTTTTGGTGGCCTTTGCCGCGCTGGCGGTGTTCTCGGCCTCGCGGGATAAAACCTTTCTTTTTTATGGCCTTAAATTACTGACTCTGACTTTTGCCCACTTAAGCGCCACCGGTGTGATGCCTTTATTTTTCTGGCAAGGGCAATACAGCCTGACTTTGCTTTATGTCTTAAGCGGTTTTTACTATATCTGTGCGGCGCAGTTTGTCCGCTATTATTTAAAAACATCGCAAATTACCCCAAGACTGGATATTGCCTTAAAAGGAATTATTGCTTTTGGGGTTATCAGCATATTAAGTGCTTTATTTGGTTTTACTCAGTTTACTTTGCTGACTTTAGAAATTGGCGGCGTCGGATTTTTGCTGCATATTGTGGTCAGTTTATATGCCGTTCGTTATGGTGTTTCCGGGGCTAAATTATTTGCGCTGGCCTGGACCATTTATACCGCATCCATTACGGTGACCTGGGGTTTACGGGGTTCGGCGGTGCTGGAGCACACGCCATTCACCTATCGTTTTAATTCCATCAGTATTGTGATTGAAATTCTGCTGTTCAGTATGGCCATGGCGCTGCGCGTGGCGGAAATGAACCGGCAAAAAGAGAAGCTGGAACAGGCTTACCGGCTGCAACTGGAAAAAGAAGCGTCCGAGCTGGAAGCGCTGGTGATGCAGCGCACCTATGAGCTGGATCTGGCGCGCCGTGATGCGGAAGCGGCAAGTCTTGCCAAAGGGCATTTTCTGGCCCATGTCAGCCATGAAATCCGCACACCGCTGACTTCTATTCTGGGCTATGTGGATCAGCTGAAACATGATGATTCTTTAAATGCGCTGCAGGTAAAAAGCTTATCGCGGATTGCCGACAGTGGCGATTATTTATTAAGCCTGATTGGTAATGTACTCAATGTCAGTAAATTAGAAGTCGGGCTGGAAGAAATTGATGAAAGCAGTATTGATATTGAAGTATTAATCCGCCAGCTGAGTGCCTTATTTGAAGAGCAGGCAAAAAATAAAAAAATTGATTTTGTAATTCATTCAGAAGTGCAGGGCAGCTTTTTATTAGACTCCGGAAAACTGCGGCAAATCTTGGTTAATTTACTGGGTAATGCCATTAAATTTACTGAAACCGGCTCGGTGCAGCTGGGTTTAAGTCTGGCCGATAAAAATGGCCGCCTGTGTTTAATTGCCGATGTGATCGATACCGGCACCGGGATTGCCGAGGCCGATTATCAAAAAGTCTTTGCGCCCTTTGAGCAAACCCTGCAGGGTAAACGCGCCGGTGGAGCGGGTCTGGGGCTGTCGATTTGTAAAGACTTTGCTCACCTGATGGGGGGAGATATTCAGCTAATCAGTGTGCTGGGGCAGGGCGCTCATTTCACCCTGACGGTGCCGGTGCATGCCAAGGATGCGCGGCCACTGCCACCGCCTGCGGCGCAAAAGTGGCGTCTGGATGGTCAGCATATTTTAATTGCCGAAGATCAGGAAGTGAACCGCGAGTTATTGCAA
>JBOFGM010000041.1:0-3330 GCA_051649105.1 Iodobacter sp.
ATCTATATGTAAAGAGCTGATTGGCCTGATGCAAGGAAAAATTCAGCTGCAAAGTACCCCTGGCAAAGGCACGTGTATTACTTTAGAAATCCCCACCACGCGGGTGTCGCCGGAAGCAAGTAACGAGCCGGGTGCAAAATCACTGCCAGCGATGACCGGCACGGGTCAAACCATCTTACTGGTTGAAGATCATCCATCCAATCAGCTGCTGATCTGCAAACAACTGCAGGCACTGGGTTATGGCTGCCTGATAACCGACAATGGTCAGCAGGCTCTTAAGCTGCTGGCACAGCAAAATCATATCGCACTCATCCTGCTGGACTGTTACCTGCCAGAGATGGACGGATATCAGGTTGCCGGCCGTATACGTCTGCAAGAGCATCTCTCCGGCCGCCCGGCCCTGCCCATTATTGCGGTTTCCGCTGCAACAGGAAACGAGCATAAGCAGCGCTGCTTAGAGGCAGGAATGAACGGGGTTCTGAGTAAACCGTTGAACTTGCCCGAATTACAAGCCGTACTGGCTCTGTGGATAGACGAGGATATTGGGCCTGTTGTACTGCCAGAACCAGAGAGCCTGCCCGAGGATCTTTGGCAAGTCTTCCTGGACTGCAATGAAGCCGATTACCAACAAGCCGCTCAGGCTGTTGCACAACAGGATTACCCGGATGCAGTCTTGCATATCCACCGAATTCTGGGTGCCGCCAGGGTGATGCAAGTCCATGATCTGGCCAGCCTTGCCGGCAGTCTGGAACAAGATCTGCTGACGCAGCCGGCGCGCGCAGAGGCCGGCCTGTTAGCTCTGCGCACAGCGCTTGATCACTTACAAAAACCTGAAGCCTAGTGGGCGGAGCACTGGCTGCGCACTACTTTTAACTGATCCACCATTCCCACCGACAGCACACTTTTGCCATGCTCTGCCGGCAAAGTGTAGCTGCCGCCTGGTGGCACAAAAGCCGTCAGGCCTTTTTCTTTGCCACAATCCTCATCCTGCAGTAAAAGCAGATAACCATTACCCGTATTGCGTAACCGGCCGTTTTCCAGCTCATAATCCAACTCTGGCTGAAGCGGGCGAACAATTAAGTTTGCAATCACCTGTAAAGGAAAATTTGCACTGATTCCTGCAGAGGCAGGCCGCTCTTCCTGACCTTGCTCCTCTACAGCCAGCCGGAAGTAACGCTCCTGGTTATCTCTGGCGCTAAGGTAATGAATTTTAAAGTACCCCTGCTGCCCCGCGGCCAGCCTCAGCTGCGCCGGGCTCACCATCAGGCGTCGCACGGCGGGAGTGATTGCCTTCCAGTTTTGGTCCGGAAAGCTGGTTTCCTCCGTATTTACACGATAAACCTGAGCAATCTTACTGTTATTAGTAATGGGCAAGCGGATATCTCGCCCGTCACCATTTAACTCCAGCAGAGGTGGCAATTGCATTGCGTGAGCAGACATACAACAGACCAGACTGATCCAAACCAGATGCAGACTCCATTTCACAGCCACTTCTCCTGTTTATTTAAACCCATATGACATCCACTAAAAACGGCCAGAAACTTCTCTGGCCGTTTGCCTCCCGTAGCTCAAGGTGTTCCTGTATCTAACACCAAATCAGCAATCACTTTACCCTCAGCTCTCGCGGCACCCAGCCACTCCCGGCCGGTTTCTATTTCCCGGACAGACACCGAATCGTTCATTTTAAAGCCCAGACGCGTTTCCAATGTATACACCGCGGTACCGGCCTTCTGATCAATCCACTCTTTCCAGTCACCGCCCACACCAGGCTGTGCATCATCCCGCAATAAAACTTCCGGGCTGGCGCTGCAATTTTGCGGTGTATCCTGCCAGCCACCTGCAGCCTGTTTCTGATAACCAAAATAGGCAGGAATGGCGGCATGCTTATCACTGCTCTGATTAATCGCAAATGCACACATGGCCTTGCCTTGCATCGGCTGGCTCGGGCCACTGACCCGGGCCGTAACCCGCATGGCCATTTTTGAGCGGGCCAGCAGTAAACGCTTCACTTGCAGAGGAGCTAAATTTGCTGCCTGATAGCTGCCTGCAACATTACTCAGCGCTATTTTTATCTGATACGGAATCACCACATCCGGCGATTGACCGCCTAATGGCGCAGTCACCGTGGAGTTGCCCGTGGCCTTGATACTGAACTCATCCAGGCTCACCCCGGTGTAACGCAGAATCGTTACCGTACCTTGCTTACTGACCACACCCGCAGTCGCCATGATTTGAAAAGCACGGCTTTCTTCTGGCATATGATTATTAATGGTCGGCAACCGAAGTTGCAGCACACGAACACCCGCAGGCATATTGATCACATTATCTTGTCCCGGAATTAAGCTAAGCGGCTGCCAGACATTGCCATCAAAGCTTTGCTCTCCCTTAGCCCAGTCCACATCTTCCTTCACCGCGGAGCCCGGAACCGGCCTGATCCGGACCGAAGCCGCCGCTGCGGTTTGCTCAAAGTTCACCGTCACCGTGGCAGTCTGCCCCTCAATCACGGTTTCATCGCTAACGCTGATCAGAGCCGGCAGATAACGGGTAACCGTAACGGTATTACTGGCACCCTGCCCGCTCTTAACCCAGGCCTGCACCTTAAATTGAGTGCTTTCTTTACCCGCGGGGATATAGCCATACATAGTCCGGATCACCAGCTGCATTTTCTGTACACCCTTTGGCAGCACCACATCCGGTGGCGGATTAATCTGTCCTGGAACCAGCATGACCAGTTTGCTTTGTCCCTGCTGGCTGCCATCCAGATAAGTGAGTTTTGCTTCGGCAAAAACCGCAATCCCTGCCGGAGTACCGCTCAGCAAATCGGGCTGTAAATGCAGCACTTCATTACCCTGCGCCTGCCCGTTCAGCGTAATCACCATGGATGCAGGTGTTAATTCCGGCACCGTGGCATCCGTAATACTGCTGACTTCCAGTGCGACCGGCGGTGTGATCGACTCCGTACCCTGTGCAGAGGTATTGCCCGCGGACGCCGTAATCTTGAAAGTCCGGATGGTCCACTGAGACGGGTCACGCACGGTGGGCAATCTCACATACATTTCAGCAGCGCCGCTTGGCGCAGAGACCTTCACAGGATTCTGATAGGGTACTAACGATACCGGGGTCCAGGAGACATTATCAAAACTCACCGTCACCCCGGACCATTCAACATCCTGTTGGCGTGCGCTCAGCAATTCAGCCCCCAGCAACAGATCCTCCACCTTTCTGGCGGGCTCAATAAAGCCCACCTTCACCGTCATCATATTGCCCGTGCTGACCGATTCACTGGAAACGCTGGCAATCCCAAAGTTATAGGGCAAGGGCTGTATGGTT
>JBOFGM010000042.1:0-3562 GCA_051649105.1 Iodobacter sp.
CTGGCAAAACTGACCGGTTTAGGTCATGCCTTTTATGGCTCAGACGGCGCTTCTGCAATTGAAGTGGCTTTAAAAATGTCGGTGCATTACTGGCGTAATCTGGATCAGCCGCAAAAAAACCGCTTTGTTTACTTAGAAAGCAGTTATCACGGTGAAACGGCAGGGGCTTTATCGGTGACCGATGTGCCGGTCTTTCGCACGGCCTATGCTGCTTTAGTCAGAGAAAATTGGTGCGTGATGAATCCTGACGCACGTCAGGCACAAGAAGGGGAATCGGCCGCCGGTGTGGCCCGCCGTGCTGCAGATGCCTTGGAGGCCACTCTCGCGGCTCATCATCAGGAGATTGCTGCGCTGATTCTGGAGCCGCTGGTGCAAGGGGCGGCAGGAATGGCGATGTACGATGCGCTTTACCTGAAAAAAGCGCGTGAATTATGCGATCAGTATCAGATTCATTTAATTGTGGATGAAATTGCTGTGGGTTTTGGCCGGACAGGGTCTATGTTTGCTTATGAGCAGGCCGATATAAAACCTGATTTTTTATGCCTTTCAAAAGGGATTACCGGGGGCTTTCTTCCTTTGGCCGTGGTGCTGAGCCGGGATGAAATCTATGCAGCGTTTTATCACGAAGATATTCATCGTGCCTTTTTACACTCACATTCTTATACCGGTAATCCACTGGCTTGTGCCGCCGCGCTGGCGGTGCTGGATATTTTTGAGAGTGATCGGGTTATTTTAAATAATGCCGCCAGGGCTTTGCGCTGGGATGCTTTGTTTGCTCCGCTGGCAGCGCATCCCCGGGTGATTAACTTACGGCGTACCGGCATGATCTGGGCTTTTGATGTAAAAGATGCGGCGCCAGGTTTTGCCCAACGCTTTTTTACCGCCGCTTTGGCACAAGAGCTGTTGCTGCGGCCTATTGGTAATACGGTTTATTTTATGCCGCCTTATTGTCTGTCGGATGCAGAAGCTGAGCATTTACTGACGGGCACTTTGGCTGCCATTGATGCTGCTGAGCAGGGAAAATCGGAGTTTGTTGATGTCGCTGTCGCTTAAACTGCCGGTTAACGATCCTAAACTCGCTTCCAGTGTGGAAACGAATCCTAAGCGCCTGCGCGACTGGTTGATTGCCCTGCCGATGGCCAATCCGCTGGGGGCGGGGCGTCAGCTTTGTGATGCGCTGGCCGCCTGCAACCGGGTCAGAATCAGCGTCGATGAGCGGATTAAATTACTGGATGAGTATTCCACCGCGCTGGAGCTTTTGGCCGGAGGCCTGGAGCTGATTTACCGCGTGCCGGGCCTGCCTTTAAAAGAGCCGGCACAAACGGCCGTATTGCTGGCGCGGCGTCTGTGTCTGGAGCTGGCCGATGGCTATAAAATAGCCCTGACAGAGCGGCTGGAAAAGCGTCTTTCCTTTGGCAACAGCAAGGTGGTACCGATGCTGATCCAAAAAATTCTGGCTCAGTATTATCGTTTATCTCAGCTCAGCTACCGGGTTTATATGCCCATGCCGGAAGGGGTATGGCTGGAAGCACATAAATTATTCCGTTATGCGGTTGAAACGCAGCTGATTGATCAGTCTTCGGTGGATAAACATAACCCCAGCGTAGCCCGGACTTATAAATATATTTTGCTGCTGGCCCTGACAGAACCGCATCGTTTTTCTGGTTTTGAGCTGGATAAAGTGGTGGAAATTGTTGAAGGTTATGCCAGCTACGCTCATTTTCAGCCGGTGACCCAGCTGGGCAGCTCGGCTGGTTTTTTTCTGATTACTCTGGATGAAGATAAGCCTCCGCAATATGTGGGTGCACGAACCGCAGAAGGCAATTTAGGCAGCAGTGTGTTGCTGGAAACCACCGATCTGGTCCGTCAGCTGCATAAATCACTGGCGGCTTTAGAGGTTAAAGCGCCGATGGCGCATGACCGCACCAAAGTGATGATGTGGATTGAAATCTTGCGGCGGGTTTGCCGGCAATGGAGTATTCCATCCAAACGGATCTTTCAGCGGATTGCGTCTGATACGCCGGTTGATCTTTGCATGGGCCTGAGAGCGGCGGTGCTGTGTATTTGTGAAGGACGCCCCTTATTGCAGCCGGAAAATATTCTGGATGATGCTGAAGCAGAGCAGAAGGTGCTCGACGCCTTGCCCATTACCCATTGGAAGGTGATCAATGAAAGCCCTGGAGGTTATGCCGTTGCGGCGGAAAATATTCCGGCAGAACGGGTTAAAGCCGGGGAAATTGTTGCTTTACGGGCGCAGGGCAGTGAAACCTGGATGGTGGCCTCGGTGCGCTGGCTGCAACAGATGGATGGCCAGCGGCTGGAAATCGGGCTGCAAATTATGACGGTACGTGCTTCTGCCGTTTTATTTCGTCCGACCATCGGGCGGGAAGGCGAGCGCTATCAGCCGGCATTGCTATTGCCAGAGATCCAGGCCTTAAAACAAACCGCCATGCTGGCCGCTCCCAAGGGCAGCTATGTCGGCTTGCGTGAACTATCTGTTTTAACCGCCGACGGGGAAATTCTGATTCGGGCCGGTAAACTGATTGAGCAGCAAATGGGCTATGACTTATTTGAATACCATGCCAGCCAGGGGTAAAAGTCTCCTTGCATGGCGGTATTTGGGCCCAAATGGCTTGTTTTGCTGTTCGCTGTGGCCCGTGGCTTTTTGCCGGCAATGGCGTTCTGTGGCGGTTTTTCTTGCAAGTCATTTCCGTACGGGGAAGCGCATTTGCCACTTGGGCGTGAGTCGCTTACCGTTTCAGGGTAAAATAGGCGGTTTTCTTTCGCCTGCTGTCGATGAAACCCTATGAATCTGCTCGTTCTCGGCGTTAATTACCATACTGCGCCTGTCGCGGTCAGGGAGCGGCTTGCCTTTACCCCTGCCGAATTGCCGGGCGCTTTGGCAATGCTGAGCGCAGAACATGGCGTATCAGAAGCGGCCATTGTATCGACCTGTAATCGCACTGAACTTTACTGTAATGCCCGGGATGCACAGCAGGTTTTAGGCTGGCTGGCTCAAACGCGCGGGCACAGTGTTCAGGAGATCGAACCCCATCTTTATCTGCTTAATGGCGGTGAAGCCGCCACCCATGCGTTCCGGGTGGCCAGTGGTTTAGATTCAATGGTGCTGGGTGAAACTCAGATTCTGGGTCAGCTGAAAGATGCCGAGCGTTTTGCCCGTGATGCCGGCACCATGGGCGTGTTGCTTAATGGCGTGTTTCAGCGGGCTTTTTCGGTTGCTAAAGAAGTGCGCTCACAAACGCGGATTGGCGCGGCTTCGGTCTCGATGGCCGCTGCCTCGGTCCGGCTGGCAGAGCGCTTATTTCCCTCGGTTGCTTCCTGTAAGGTGCTGTTTATTGGTGCAGGGGAAATGATTGAACTCTGTGCCACGCATTTTCATGCCCGGGGGCCTAAGCAAATTACGGTGGCTAACCGCACGATTGAACGCGGGCAGGCGCTGGCCCGGCAATTTGGCGGTGAGGCTATTTTGCTGTCTGATTTACCTGCCAGACTGGCCGAATTTGATATCGTAGTGACCTCCACAGCGGCACCTCTGCCGATT
>JBOFGM010000043.1:0-6695 GCA_051649105.1 Iodobacter sp.
CATTTCTTCCAGTAATTCTTGCGGCACACTGGATGAGCCATGCATCACCAGATGAACATCAGGAATCACCGCATTAATCGCCCGCACCCGGTCGATCGCCAAGACTTCACCACAGGGTGGTTTGGTAAATTTATAGGCACCATGGCTGGTACCAATGGCAATTGCCAGCGCATCCACACCGGTGGCTTTCACAAAAGCCAGAGCTTCCTGCGGATCGGTCAGCATTTCAGCATGGCTTAACACACGGTTGGCACCCACACCGTCTTCTTCTTCACCCAGACCGGTTTCCAGACTACCCAGACAGCCCAGCTCGCCTTCCACCGACACGCCGCAAGCATGAGCCATGCGAACCACTTCGGCCGTCACAGCGGCGTTGTAGGCATAGTCAGCCGGCGTTTTACCGTCCTGCAACAGCGATCCATCCATCATCACGCTGGTAAAACCCATTTTAATGGCGGTCATACACACGCCCGGGCTGACACCATGATCCTGATGCATCACAATCGGCAGATGCGGATAGCTGGCCACCGCGCCTTCGATCATGGTTTTAAGAAATTGCTCACCCGCATATTTTCGTGCACCGGCACTCGCCTGCAAAATCACGGGGCTGGAGGTGGCATCCGCCGCCTGCAAAATGGCCTGCACTTGTTCAAGATTATTTACATTAAAAGCGGGTACGCCATAACCGTGTTCGGCGGCGTGATCAAGAACCTGGCGAAGGGATACGAGTGACATGGCAAGATCCAAAAATAAGTTGCTGCGATGCAACACATATTAGATCTACCAAGCCTCAAACCCAATCCGGAGTTACGGCATGCGGGAAAACGCTAAAACCACTCGCCGCTATTTATGACATAAATATATATGCAATATCACTTTCAGATTGCGCCCGAACCCCCAGCCCGCCTCGGTTTTCATTTACTTCAGCCGGTATGTTGCACTGCCCATCCCGTCGGCCACAAAATCAATCTGCACTACAAAATCCTGACCACAGGCGCGGCCTGTCCATGTTTCCTGCCACGCGCCGCGGATCAGCTTGTAATTCACGGCAGGACTGAGCTCCAGGCGCAGATACTCTGCCCCCTGTAATGGCTGGCTGACCGCTGTTTTAACCAGTTTAATATTTTCATCCAGACAGGCGGCTTTCACGGCCTGCGCCTGAAATGCGGCAGCAACCTGATCATTTTGCAGCACTTCACGGCGCAGCACTAAGGAAGACCAGCTCTCGCCCAGCTCCTGAGCCAGAGCCCAGTTTTCTTTATTGGCTGCACGCAGCCATTTAGCCCGCTGAGCGGTATCCAGCCCGGTAATGCTATTACCCACTTCAGAGCCGATGGCCTCGGTGGCCAGTGCATGTCCGGCCAGCGCGGCACGGTACATCCATTCCGAGGATTGCCGCTCCAGCGAGCGCTCTGCCAGGGTTCGTCCGGCCAGTGCCTGAAAACGCTCAGGAATCACCCGCCCTTCCTGATCCTGCCAGCCATTGCGCGCTTGGGCCATCAGGCTGCCGGCCAGAAAAAACTGCGCGTCCAGTACTCCTGCCCTGGCCGGAGCTTGCAGGATCTTGCTGGCTGCCGCCGGGTTTTGAGGGGTGCCGGAGCCTTTTAAATACAGTTGAGCTAAGACCAGTTTTTCATAATCACTGGCTTTACCGGCATCCACATCGGCCCGGGCAGTGGCAAATGCCAGCTCAAAATTTTTGGCTGCAATGGCATTGGCAACCATTTCTTCCCCGGCACTGGCCACCAGGGGAAACAGCAATGCGAAAACTACTAAGCCTTTTTGCCGGTGGAAACGGCTTAATTTATTATTCATTCAGCATCCTGATTTACATTATTCGCCTGATTTTAAAACACCGAGGTGGCGCAGAGTCCGGGCATAAAAAACGCCAGCGCAAAGGCTGGCGTTTATCTTACTCAATACTCAGGCACCCTTACTAATTAAGCGCCGCGTTGTTCCAAAATTTCTACAGCCGGTAATACTTTGCCTTCCAGGAATTCAAGGAAAGCGCCACCGCCGGTAGAGATATAGCTGATATCGTTAGCAATATCGTACTTGGCAACCGCTGCCAGAGTATCGCCGCCGCCAGCAATCGAGAAAGCACTTGAAGCGGCAATTGCGCGGGCAATGGCTTCTGTGCCTTTACCAAACTGATCAAATTCAAACACGCCAACCGGACCATTCCAAACAATGGTGCCCGCTGTTTTCAGAATTTCAGCCAGTTTAGCTGCAGTATCAGGACCAATATCAAAAATCATATCGTCGCTGGCTACATCGCCAATGGCTTTAGCAACAGCAGGTTCTGTCGGGGAGAATTGCTTACCCACTACCACATCCGTTGGCAATGGCACATCGCCGCCACGGGCACGGATTTTAGCAATCACGCGCTTCGCGTTATCCACCAGATCTGCTTCTGCCAGTGATTTACCGATTTCAGCGCCTTCAGCCAGCAAGAAAGTGTTAGCAATCCCGCCGCCCACAATCAGCTGATCCACATTGTCTGACAGGGATTCAAGAATAGTCAGCTTGGTAGAAACTTTTGAACCCGCCACAATCGCAACCAGTGGTTTAGCCGGCGCTTTTAAAGCCTTACCCAGTGCATCGAGCTCACCTGCCATTAACAGGCCGGCAGCAGCAACCGGGGCAAATTTAGCCACGGCGTGGGTCGATGCTTCTGCGCGGTGCGCAGTACCAAAGGCATCATTCACAAACACATCGCACAGTGCCGCATAGGCCTGGCCAAGCTCATCAGTATTTTTCTTTTCGCCTTTATTGCAGCGAACATTTTGCAGCACCACCAGCTCACCGGCTTTAACCACAAAACCATTCCAGTCATTGATTACAGCCACATCGCGGCCCATCAATTCACCCAGACGCTCAGCCACAGGAGCTAAATCATCGGCGGGCTGGAATTCACCTTCTGTCGGGCGGCCAAGATGGCTCATTACCATGACGCCGGCACCTGCTTGCAGCGCCGCTTCAATCGTAGGAATCGATGCGCGGATACGGGTGTCATCACCAATCACGCCATCTTTAACCGGCACATTCAGGTCTGAGCGGATCAGTACTTTTTTACCAGCTAAATCAAGCTCGGTCATCTTGCGAAAAGCCATGGTGGTTTCCTTATGAAATCAAGATACGGACGGGACAAAAGCAGAACGGAGATTTTTACATAAATCACCGGCCATCAACGTTAAACAATTACGCAAGCGAAGCATAACGGCTTTCGTCCTGCCTGCATTAATATGGTCGGCGCATTTTAACATATTGATTCTGAGAACTATGACGCAAGCACCTGCACTATTGCGCAATCGCAATTTCCTTTTACTCTGGATCGCCAGCATTGTTTGTAACTTTGCGCTTGCCGTGGCCATGCTGGCCGAAACCTGGCTGGTGATTAAAACGCTGGGAGCCAAAGAACAACTGGGGCTGGTGATGATTGCCGGCTCGGTACCGCGTATTTTACTGATGGCAGTTGGCGGGGTTCTCGCCGACCGGATGAAGCGCAGCCATATTATTCTGGCGTCCCTGGCCCTGCGTGTTTTGCTGCTGGTGGCCCTCGTGATGCTGCTGGCCACAGATCAGGTCACCATTGGCGCGATGATTCTGTTTGCCCTGCTCTATGGTGCGCTGGATGCCTTTTTCTGGCCGGCCCGGGATGCGCTGGTGCCCAATATCGTGGCAGACAGTGATTTAACCCGCGCCAACTCAATTATGCTGACCACCAATCAGATTGGTCTGGTTTTTGGCCCGGTGCTGGGCGGAGCGATGCTGGCCTTATTCAGCTATGAACTGGTCTTTACCCTGACCGCGATGATGTTATGCGGTGGCCTGCTGGCCATGGCTCTGATCCGCGAACCCATGCTGCTGCCGGGCCGGGCGCGCTTCAGCTTACTGAATGAGCTGAAAGAAGGCGTGCGTTATGCCATTCATACCCCGGTTTTGCGGGCGCTGATGCTGGTCTATGCCGCCGCTAACCTCTTATTTATGGGGCCGCTGGGTTTAGGTGTGCCTCTGGTGGTAACCGACTTATTAAAAGGCAGCGCCAGTACCCTGTCCTTTATGCAAAGCGCCTTTGCTGCCGGCATGGTGTTGGGCGGGCTGCTGCTGACCCTTTATCCGCCGACCAAAAAGCGGCTGCTGATGATTACCGTGGTCATTGCTGCCGAAGGCCTGCTGCTGGGCACACTGGCCATGGCCAGCTGGCTGCCGGTGGCACTGGGAATTCAGTTTTTAATTGGTCTGGGTGTGGCGGCCAATAATGTCCCGATGATGTCGCTGATTCAGCACTATACCGACCGGCAAAAACTGGGCCGGATTATGAGTTTAAATTCCATGGCCTCAATGGGGCTGGCTCCGCTGTCTTATGCCTTAGTCACGGCGCTGTTTTCAATGCATATCGGCATCAGCTGGGTTTTACCGGTATTTGGTCTGTTACTGGCACTGCTGATGGGGGTGATGACCCTTAAGATGAAAGTCATCCGGGAGATTGATTAAACTTTGCCCGTAAATTTTGCAGACAAAAAAAACGCAGCCATGGGCTGCGTTTTTCTATGGGTACAAACCAGATCAGAAACTAAACTGAGCGCCAACAATCAGGCCGTCAGCCACTGATACATTCGGATTGCCATCTTCGCCCTTAATACGGGTGTATTGGTAGCCCGCATCCAGTGCAACCATCTTAGTCATATCCCAGCGCACGCCGGCACGGACATCTTTATATTCAGACACCCCATTGGCTAATGCCGACGGAGCAATATAGCCCTGGCCATAAATAGTAAATGCGCCAACCGGAATATCCACACCGCCACCCAGTGCTGCGGCGTAGTGGTTATCCTGATGCTTTAAATTCATATAAACCAGCTTAGCGCCAGCCTTTACCTTAGCAATGCCCAGCGGAGCCTGTACGCCAAGACCAAGCGTACCAATATTGCCGGTGCCATCATTCATCAGCCAGTCGGCACTGGTTGTCATCAGCAATAAACTGCCTTCATAGGAGGCACCAAAAAAGCCATCACCCGCTCTGGCAGTTAATTCGCCTGCCTGTGCCATCATCGGCAACGCCAAAAGGGCGGCAAGTATTGTCTTTTTCATGAAAGCTCCAGCTGCATTTATGTAATCATCCAGATACTAAACGCAGCTGGCAATGTCTGGCCAGGTGATTATTCCACCAAATCGCGGGATTAATCACCTTTAGCTCCCTGCCCCGGCTTTAAGCCGTCAGTACTGGGTAGTCGGTATAACCCGCCTCAGCACCACCGTAAAAGGTGCTGGTATCCGGCTTATTCAGTACCGCGCCTTGCTTAAAGCGCTCGACCAGATCAGGGTTCGCTATAAACGGGCGGCCAAAACCAATCGCATCGGCCGTACCGGAAGCAATCCGTGCTGCTGCAGTTTGCGCGGTATAACCACCACAAGTAATAATCGCCCCCTTATATTGCTGACGCAGCGCACTGCGGAAAGCATCGCTTAAAGGCGCGCCACCGGCCCAGTCAGGCTCGGCAATATGCAGATAAGCCACGCCGGCACGGCTGAAAGCGTCGGCCAGATACAGCGTCATGGCTTCGGCTTCTGTATCCACAATATCGTGTGCCACAAAGTTAGGCGACAGACGTACACCTACTTTATCGGCACCAATTTTTGCAATCACCGCATTGACCACTTCCAGCACTAAACGGGCGCGGTTTTCCATATTGCCACCGTACTGATCCGTGCGCTGATTGCTGCCTGTGGACAGAAATTGTTGCAGCAGATAGCCATTGGCCGAATGAACTTCAACAAAATCAAAACCGGCACGGATAGAGCGCTCTGCCGCGGCCACATAATCGGCCACAATGCCGGCTAATTCATCGGTTTCCAGTGCACGCGGCATATCGCAAGGCGCATTGGCCGGTGTGCCATCGGGCAGAATCACAAAGCTTTTTGAGGTCACAGCCTGAATGGCTGAAGGCGCAACCGGAGCCGCACCATTTTCTTGTAGCAGACGATTAGAAATCCGCCCTACATGCCAAAGCTGCTGGGAAATCTTGCCGCCTTTTGCATGCACCGCATCCACCACCAGTTTCCAGCCGGCTTCCTGAGCATCGGTATAGATACCCGGAGTCAGTGCATAACCCTGGCCCTGGCGGGAAATCTGTGTGGCTTCTGAAATAATCAGACCGGCACTGGCACGCTGAGCATAGTAAAGCGCGTTCATCGCTGTTGGCACATCACCGGGCTGGCTGGCGCGTGAACGGGTCAGCGGAGCCATAATCATGCGGTTTGCCAGAGTGGTTTTACCAATAGTAAGCGGGACAAATAATAAATCGGCTGACATGTTCAATCCTCAGTGCCAGTGGCACGATCGGTGGAAAAAGGCCCCGTCGGGGCCTTGATTAAAACGGCCGGAGGGCCGGCCAGCATCTATTACTCAGCAACCTTAACGACCAGTTTGCCGGCATTACGGCCTTCCAGCAGGCCAATAAAGGCTTGCGGTGCATTTTCCAGACCCTGTACCACATCTTCGCGGTACTTGATTTTGCCTTCGCTCAGCCACTGGCTCATGGCGGTAAAGAACTCACCATAGCGATGACCGAAATCATCCCAGATAATAAAGCCCTGCATGCGGATCCGTTTTTTAAGCAGAGTGCCCATCAGCAGCGATAAACGATCCGGGCCGGCTGGCAGGCTGGTGGCGTTATATTGCGAAATCAGAC
>JBOFGM010000044.1:0-11980 GCA_051649105.1 Iodobacter sp.
AGTCTGGCCAGACTGGAATCAAAACCCAGCAGCGGCATAAACACAATATCCAGATCGCGGGGTGAACATTCAATGCCATTCCCCGGTTCCAGAATCTTTTGCGGCCCCAGAGACCAGCGGTTTTTGGCATCCAAACGAACAAAATGCAGTTTCCGTCCCCGTTTGGGGACTTGCGGCAAATAGACATCCACTCCGCCCAGCATAGCCCGTAACATTAAAATCCATGGCGAAAACTCACTGCCTGCCGGAATATAAGCCGCAATTTTCAAACCACGGCGTAATAAACCGAGTTTTTTGGCCATAGCGACCACGGCAAGTTCCGCAGTATGTCTTTCAAGAGGGGGAATTAAAGCACGAGCACGGCGTATAGAACGCCGTGCTTCGGATTTGCTGGAATGACTGGAGATATTCACGTGGAGTGAAACAATGAGGAGCTTCCCGCGAGTGCCGTCCGACGAGCAATCTTGAACCGAAGGTTCAAGCGGTCACCGACCGGATGCCATCAGGTGCATCCAACGGGGGATGCGCACAACAGGCATTCTCATGGCAGGCAACCAAAGTAATTATTGGTTCAGAGAGACAAGTCGTAACAAACACCGCAGGAAAGCATTGGTTTACAACTGCCGCAGCTCAGGAAAACAGTTCAGTTTGTTCACCCATTACTGCGTCAATCGTTGAATTCATGTTGGCAATTCTACGCTGAATTGTAGCAATGTCAAAACCCCCTGCAACCCGCGTATGCAAATATTCATGCGTAATATTCAGCGCGGCCATGATGGCGATTTTTTCCAGCCCGATCACCTTGCCAGTGGCCCGGATCTCGTGCATACGCTGATCCAGCAACTCTACGGCTTGAATCAGAGTCGCTTCTTCGTTTTCAGGACAAGCCACACGAAATTCACGGCCCATAATTGAGACATCGAGTTGCTTAATCACCGCATCACTCATTCTTTATCCTCCGGCAGCTTGGCCAGGATGGCAGCAAGTTTTTCCTTGCTGCCTTCAACCTTGACCAGCAAACCTTGATTTTGCTGCTGTGTCAGCAGTAATTTCTGGCGTAAACCCCGATTTTCATCGCGCAGCTCACGGCAAAGCAAGGCCAGTTGCCTTACTTTTTCTTCAAGATCTAACAGTTCAGCTTCCATCAATGAATTCCACGGGCAGCAATGCTGCCGGATTCTAAGACCATTTTAAAAAACGCCACAGCAACCGCCGTTTGTACGCCGGCCAAAGCCATTTTACAAATCAGGATCAGGCTGCTCTGCTTCGTCATTAGGATCATAAACCGGCATTTCAAGGAAATCATCCGGCGTTTCCAGCGTAATCCGGCCTAATGTACCACCCCGAAACTCAGTCAAAATCATATCTGCCGTCTTTTGAGTATCAATCCGGCCGCCAGACAACATTGCACCGCGTTTTTTACCAATCAGCTCAAATAATGGTTCTGCATCACCCAATAAATCTTTCAGCTTATAACGGTCCAGCAACAGCTGCGGATAGCGCTCAATCAGGGTTTCAATGGCATATAAAGCCACATCCACTTCATCATAAGCATTGCGGCCGATCGATCCCGACATGGCTAAACGATAGCCCGAATCTTCATTCTGCACTTTTGGCCACATCAGACCTGGTGTGTCATACAAGATCATGCCTGCCAGCGTTTCAACCCGCTGCTGCATCTTGGTCACACCCGGAGTATCTGCCACCTTAGCAATTTTACGTTTTGCCAGATGGTTGATCAGAGTGGATTTACCCACATTGGGAATACCAACGATCATGGCCCGCAATGGTTTTTCGTCACCATCACGATGCGGAGCCAGTTGCTGACACAGCAAAGGAATCAGCTTGGAACCCTGAAGCTTATTATCTTCGCCCAGCAATAAGGCTTCTGTACCCGGCTGAGCTTTAAACCAGTCCAGCCAGATACGGTTCAACCTTGGATCTGCCAGATCTGCTTTATTCAAAACCTTCAGAGCAGGACGCTGCCGAAGCCTGCGCATCGGCTCAATCATGGGATTGCTGCTGGACAGTGGCAAGCGAGCATCAACCACCTCAATCACCAAGTCTACCTTGGCCATGGTCTCTGCAACCTGCTTGCGGGCAGTGTTCATATGCCCTGGAAACCACTGGATCGCCATCGAATCCCTCCGTCAAAACAACCCATTATACGGTGAAAAATCAAACGATCCATCAAATCAACTACTTGGCCTGTGGACAAAATACGGCGGCTCTGTGGAAAACCCTGAATCCAGCGAAACCGAAAAAACTACCTCCAAACTATCCACAGGCAAAACAGATTCCATACCCATACTTGTGGATAACTTAAGACGATGAAAAATAAGGGAAAAATGACTTATCCACAGAAAACAGCTGCCCTTATTAGTTGTTCTTATATCTTTCTTCTTAAATGAAGTACTAAAAGAAAAAACGGTGTAAATATATTTTTCAACGCAAAGTGACCTCAAAATGCTCTAAAATCGCTCTCATGTAAGACAAGAGGCAAACCTGTGAAAAAATATCTGCGTCATATTTTAGTTATCAGTACTGTTATCGCTATCGCTGGATACCTGCTTTTACAAGCACCGAATAAACAAGCACCCGATATAAAACTGACCAGTATTCAAGGTCAAAATCTAAACCTGTCTGCATTAAAAAACCAAATCGTTCTGGTTAATTTCTGGGCAACCAGTTGCAGCGGCTGCATTCAGGAAATGCCTGAACTTGTTAAATTACAAAATAAATATACTGCAGACAATTACAAAACAATTGCTGTGGCAATGAGCTATGACACACCTGAATATATTGAAAATTATGTAAAAGAAAAAAAGCTGCCATTTTTTATTACATTTGATGCAGACGGAAAGATTGCTAAATCCTTCGGTGACGTCGGATTAACTCCCAGCACATTTTTAATTAATAAAAATGGCGAGATCATTAAGAAATATGTTGGCGTTGCGGATATAAAAGAAATTGAAATGTTAATTCAGAAAGAAATAAAGAAAACATCAATATAAATATCGTTTAAAAACAAAGAGTTACATATTTTATTCCGCCGGATAAAACCGGGTCTGCAAAATAAAAACCCCATGAAAAACAGTTACGTTTTGCATAAAAAAACGGCCCGCAGGCCGTTTTTTTATTACTCTTTAAAATATTACAATTGAGCAAATACTTCTTTAGCTGCTGCAATGGTATTTAAGATATCTTCTTCAGAATGTGCTGCCGAAACAAATCCGGCTTCAAAAGCAGATGGCGCTAAATAAATACCTTTATTTAACATGCCATGGAAAAATGCATTAAACCGGGTACGGTCTGAATTCATTACATCTGCAAAAGATTGTGGAATGGTTTCACTAAAATAAAAACCAAACATTCCGCCAACACTTTGTGCTGAAAATACAATATTAGTTTCTTTAGCTGCCTGCATTAAACCATTCGTTAATAAACGGGTTTTTTCGCTTAATGAATTAAAGAAATTATTTGCACGAATTAATTTTAATGTCGCCAGACCGGCTGCTACCGCCACTGGATTACCCGACAATGTCCCCGCCTGGTAAACCGGGCCCAGTGGGGCCAGCTGAGCCATAATCTCGCTGCGACCACCAAAAGCAGCCAGCGGCATACCGCCACCCACAACCTTACCCAGGCAGGTCAGATCCGGCGTAATGCCATGCAAACCCTGGGTGCAATGCAAATCAACACGAAAACCAGTCATGACTTCATCATAAATTAAGACGGTACCGTGTTTTTCGGTCAATTTTCGCATTGCAGCGACAAATTCCGGGCTGGCTTGCACCATATTCATATTGCCGGCGATCGGTTCTACGATCAGAGCGGCGATTTGATCACCGATTTCGGTAAACAATTGTTCCAGTGCAGCCACATCATTATAAGGAAGCACCAAAGTATCGGCCGCAACTGACGCAGGCACACCAGCAGATGAAGGATTGCCGAAAGTTAACAAGCCAGAACCGGCTTTTACTAATAAACTATCGGCGTGACCGTGGTAACAACCTTCAAATTTTACTAATTTATCGCGCCCGGTAAACCCGCGGGCCAGACGAATGGCACTCATGGTGGCTTCAGTTCCGCTGGAAACTAAGCGCACTTGCTCGACGGACGGCAACATTTCGCAGATTAAATCGGCTAATTCCACCTCGGCGGCGGTCGGCGCACCAAAACTCAGGCCATTTTGGGCGGCTGTGATCACCGCTTCCAGCACTTCAGGGTGGGCATGACCTAAAATAAGCGGACCCCATGAGCCGATATAATCGATATAACGCTGATCATCGGCATCCCAGACATAAGCACCGGCTCCTTTTTTAAAAAAACGGGGCGTTCCACCGACTGAACCAAATGCACGGACAGGGGAATTAACACCGCCAGGAATATGTTTTTGGGCGGCAGCAAATAATTGTTGGTTTTGATTCATGAGGAAATCCTGCATAGAAAGTTGCATGATAGCGCCATCGATCTGGCACAGAAACCGTCATCGTTTACGTCGTGTTTGTTACTGCTTTATCTTTACGACGTAATTGATAAGGCGCGACTACATTGCTGATTAGTAATCAGATAAATAACGGGCAAAAAAATAAGCGCCGAAGCGCTTAAAACGGGTTTACCAGGTTGAATACGGATGCTCAGATAAATAGCTATTAAAATAGCGCGGATCATCTGAGACTTCTGCCCCCAGCCAGTCTGGTTTGCTATAGGGCGCATCGCTGGATGGCAACTCTAATTCAGCCATAATCAGAGGGGCATTAGCGCCATGAAATTCATCAATCTCCCAGGTATAGCCGCCAAAATCAATTAAATACCGGGTTTTATCGATATATTCCGGGCAGAGTTTAAGTAATTCAATGGCATCTTCTGCGGGAATTTCATATTCAAATTCCTGCCGGGCAATACCTTCTGTTTTACCTTTAATGGTTAAAAAGCCCTGCTCTGCGCGCAGGCGCACCCGCACTACCCGGTTTAAATCATGCGATAAATATCCCTGAGCAATTCTGCTGGATTGCCGGACCGCATTGCGCCAGTCTGCATTTAATAACAGAAATTTACGTTCAATTTCGGTAGCCATTTTTATCCTTTATTCTCTGCGCGGGCGGCCTTAAAGATGATTTTTTTAAAACGGTTTAACCACCACTAAAATCACACAGGCTGCTAAAACTAAAACCGGGATTTCATTAAAAAAACGATACCAGCGGTGGCTGCGGGTGTTTTTATCTGCCGCAAAATCAGCGCATATTTTCCAGCACCAGGCATGATAAAGCACCAGTCCTGCCACTAAGGTGAGTTTGACATGCATCCAGCGCCAGCCCGGACCCATATAAAAATCAAAATAACCCCACAGCCAGATACCAAATACCAACGCCAGAATGCCCAGCGGCGTCATAAAGCGAATTAATTTACGCTCCATCAGTTTCAGCCGTTCAATGGTAGCGATCTCGGTGCACATGGCATGGTTAACAAACAGCCGGGGTAAATAAAATAAGCCGGCAAACCATGAGGTAATAAAAATAATATGCAGTGCTTTAACCCAGAGCATTACTGACCCTTTTTAGTTGGATATTGCCGGGCGGCGGCAAGATACAAACCTTGTACGTCTGGAATTCTGGCCTGTAAATCTTGAATCCGGGTTTGATTAGAAGGATGGGTGGATAAGAATTCAGCGGGCTGGCCCTTGCTGGCGGCGGCCATTTTTTGCCAAAGTGTGACCGCAGCTTCGGGTTTATATCCGGCTCTGGCGGCTAATTCCAGCCCCATGGTATCGGCTTCTGATTCATGTTCCCGGCTGTTGGGCAGGAAATAACCAACTTGTACCAGTTGATCGGCCATGCCCATATAACCATCGTATTTACCACCGGTTAAGAGGGATAAACCTTGCATCGCCAGTTGTTTGTTATAGGCGCTGCTCATCCGCTCACGGCTGTGCTCTCTTAAGGCATGGCTGATTTCATGGCCCATAATTTGCGCAATTTCATCATCGCTTAATTTTAATTTTTCGATAATGCCGGAATAAAACATAATCTTTCCGCCGGCCATGCAATAAGCATTCAGCTCGGGGCTGGCTTCCACATTAATTTCCCATTTCCATTGGGCGGCTGCCGGACGAAAAACGGCGGTCTGGGGAATAATGCGGGCGGCAATACCGCGTACCCTGGCGCTCATTTTCTTATCTGAATTTAAAACCCCTTTGGCCTGTGCTTTGGCCAGGGTTTCCTGATAAGACTGATTGGCCATCTGGTCGACTTGTTGCTCAGACAACAGCATGCTCATGCTTTGCTTGCGGTTGATATGGGTGGCACCCGTTTCGGTGGTGCTGACCTGCTGACAGCCCGCCAGTAAAACCGAACAAAGGGTGACGCTAAGCAGCGTTTTCATAACCATCCTTTTAGATTTCTATCATTTCAAAATCATCTTTTCTTGCGCCACAATCGGGGCAAGTCCAGTTTGGAGGAACATTTTCCCAAAGGGTTCCGGCGGCAATTCCATCGTTTGGCATGCCTTCGGCTTCATCGTAAATAAACCCACAAATGAGACACATATATTTTTTCATTCGATTTACCTATTAAGTAAGATAAAATTTCAATTTTACCTGATTCAGTGAATGTCCCCATGACTACCAGCCCTCCTATTGTGCTTGTCTTTGCTGGTAACGATCCTTCCGGTGGCGCTGGACTTGCTGCAGATATGCTCGCTTTATCCTCACTGGGTTGTCATGTCACCCCGGTTATGACCGGTGTGGTGATTCAAGATAGCTCAGGTGAACAAGATGTTTTACTGATCGAAAGTGATTGGGTCGAAGATCAGGCACGCTGTATTTTGGAAGATATGAAAGTGGACGCCATTAAAGTCGGCCTGATTGGCAGTATTGAATCACTGACGGTGATTGCCGAAATTGCTTCCGATTATCCCGAAATTCCTCTGGTGCTGGATCCGGTGTTTATTTCCAAACCCGGTGATCATCTGGCGGCCGAAGAGCTGCTGTCCATGATGCGTGAGCTGCTGCTGCCCCATACTACTTTAGTAACCTTAAACAGTATTCAGGCCCGCCATCTGGCCAGCGATGATCCGGAAGAACAAGATGATATCAGTCTGGATATTGCAGCGGCCCGGATTCTGGACTGGGGCTGCGAATATGTACTGATTACCGGCACGCATGAAAATACGCCCAAGGTGATTAATACTTTGTACAGCCATATGGGCCGTGCCAATGTAGAAAACTGGGAACGCCTGCCCGGCAGCTACCATGGCTCTGGCAGCACGCTGGCCGCCGCAGTGACCGGTGCACTGGCTAATGGTGCAGAAATGATTGATGCCGTGAAAGAAGGTCAGGAATACACATGGCAGACCCTGCAGGCCGCTTATCAGCCGGGTATGGGGGCGCGGATTCCGGATCGTTTCTTCTGGGCCCGGCCAGCGGAAGAAGTACCGCTGACCCCGCTTGATGAGGTTATTTAATTGTTTCACGTGAAACAACCCCCTTGTATCCGGTTAGAAAAAGCAATTGATCGCATGGTGCGTGGCCTGGCGGCGCCTTTGCAACTGGCTGACTTAGCGGATGTCACCCATTATTCACCCTGGCATTTGGCGCATCGCTTTCAGAGCGAATATGGTGACAGCCCGCAGGCCTTTTTATGGCAATTGCGCTTAGAAGTGGCGGCGTCCTTGCTGCAATGGTCACCCCATTTGCCGATCGGGCAAGTGGCCGATCTGGTGGGGTTTTCTTCTCCGGCCACCTTCAGCCGGGCCTTCAGCCGCAGTTTTGGTTTTACGCCCAGCGATTTGCGCGCTGGCCGGGTACAGGCTTTGGCCTGGGTTTCTAATAATCTGGGGGAGATGTCTTACCGCCCCGGCCATGCCATTGCCGGCACCGATGTAGACCGGGTGTGGAGCTGGAATGAAGTAGAGGCCTGTATCAGGCTGGAAGAATGGCCGGCCGAGCGGATTGCCTATCGGCGTGAAATTGGCGAATACGGTGTGCATTTAGAAACGTTGCTAGAGCGCTTTCAGGAAGAATGCCGCTCGTTTGGTTTAGATGCCGATCAATGGTTTGGGCTGGTCTGGAGTGATCCGGCCACCACACCGGCGGATCGTCGCCGCTATGATGCCGCTGTGGCGGTGCCTGGTAAATTTAAACTGCCCCGCCATATCGGGGAGTATCAGCGCCCTGCCGGTCGTTGGGCGGTGTTCAGCCATCAAGGGGATCGTGCCGATATCGGGCCGCGCTGGCGGGACCTGATGCTGATCTGGCTGCCTTATTCAGGCTGGATGCTGGACCCGCAGCAACCCCGGGTCGAGCGTTATCATCATGATCGCTATGATCTGTGCCTGCCCCTGTTGCCCGGGCGCAGTATTCAGGATCGTCTGCCGGAGATTCTGCCTGAACTGATGAAATTACTGACTTCGGCGGTAGAAAAAAAATAACTCACCGAAGTGAGTTATGGTTTCAGGCTGCGGGCTGCCAGCACCAATGCCATGGCTCATACAGATAGCCATACACATTGCCCCGCGGAAAAGACAGGCTGAAGCCAAAGCGGCCGGCATGCTGTGTTAACCAGCCATAGGCCGCCGTGGCTTCAAAGGCTTCTTCCACCACCGGGCCACCGGGTTCAAAAATATCAATGGCACGGCCGGTATGATGCTCACTGCAGCCGGGCGGAGCCAGCACCTGCAAAATTGCACTGATCTGCTGCCCTGCCAATAACTTTCTTTTAATCAGCTCGCACTGCCGGCGGGATGGCCGGTAGGCCGAAGCAATCTGGATGTTGATGCCATCGGCCAACGCCGCCGATTGCATCGCCAGCCAGTGCTCTGCAGCCGTGGGCGTCATTTGCCAGATGCGCCCGTCAGCAGCAACGGCCACATCCACCAGCTCGCTGGCTTCTTCAAATAAGGTCAAGTTACGCTGGCTGAGCAGATCCGGATCAATCCCCAGATCCGCCCAGGCGGTGGCAATAAAATCGCTCATTTTATTGGCCGGCAGCATGATTAAAACCCCGGTATTTTTAAATTGGAACTGATTGGCTTGCCTTTGCGGGCACGCTTACCTAAGTAAGGGGCCATTTCATTGATATTCAGTACCCATTCAACCGCCTTACCACCACGGCCGGTGCCTTTAATGGTCAGTGTTTCACCATCACACACCGTAATGGCGGCCAGCGAATCTTTATCATCCAGCGCCATGGTAATCACACCGCGTCCGCCGCCAGTCAGATGCTTAAACTCGCTGAACGGGAACAGATGCAGTTTGCTGCCCTTAGAAAGACAAGCCACCAGCGATGTTTCACGTGGAACAAAGGATGAAATCTTCAGCAGCGTTTCACCTTCATCCAGCGTTAAAAAGCTTTTCCCGGCTTTTTGGCGACTGAGCAGATTTTCAAACTGGCAGTAAAAACCATAGCCGTTGGAATTAGCAATCAGTAAATGATCCTGCGGTTTGGCGGTCAGCAGCTGAATAATCTGTGATTTAGCTGCCAGATCAACCAGCGTGGTCACCGGCACGCCGTCGCCCCTGCCGCCTGGAATCACCGAGGTCTGTACGGTATAGACGCGGCCATCCGAGGCCACCAGCGCCAGCGGATCGACCGAGCGGCATTCAATAAAGGCCAGCAGGGTATCGCCATCTTTAAAGCTTAAGTTTTGCAGATCCAGACCATGGCCCTGACGTGCGCGCATCCAGCCTTTTTCTGACAAGATAATGGTCATGGCTTCATCCACCACGGTCATTTCCAGCGAGGCACGTTCTGCTTCCTGAATCAGGGTGCGGCGCGGATCGGCAAATTTCTTTTTATCAGATTCAATTTCTTTGATAATCAGTTTTTGCATCACATCCGGTGAGGCCAGCAGATGTTCCAGCTCAGCCTTTTCTTTGGCTAAATCGGCCAGCTCTTGCTCCAGCTTAATCCCTTCCAAGCGGGCTAACTGGCGCAAGCGAATTTCTAAAATATCTTCGGCCTGACGGTCACTTAATTGGAACGCTTCAATCAGGGCCGATTTAGGTTCATCGCTGTGACGAATAATCCGGATCACTTCGTCGATATTTAAAAAGACGATCAAACGCCCTTCTAAAATATGCATCCGGTCATTCACCTGACCCAGACGATGCTGGGTGCGGCGGGTGACGGTATCAAAGCGGAAAGAAATCCATTCGGCGATCACTTGTTTCAGTGACTTTTGCCCCGGACGGCCATCGCGGCCAATGGTGACCATATTGATCGACAAGCCGGTTTCCAGCCCGGTATGGGCCAATAACAGCTTCATCATATCGTCCGGATTTTGCCGGGAAGACTTCGGTTCAAACACCAGCCGTACCGCACATTCTTTGCCGGATTCATCGCGTACGCGGTCCAGCAGAGACAAGATCAGTTGCTTGGTTTGCAGCTGTTCCTGAGTCAGGGCCTTTTTGCCTTTCTTAATTTTTGGATTACTCAGGTCTTCAATTTCTTCCAGCACTTTTTGTGTGGAGGTACCGTGCGGCAATTCATTGATCACAATCTGCCACTGACCACGGGCCAGATCTTCTTTAACCCAGCGGGCACGCACTTTTAAGCTGCCGCGGCCATTTTCATAGGCGGCTACAATATCGCGCCGTGGCGAAATAATCTGCCCTCCCCCGGGTAAATCGGGGCCCTGAATCATGGTCAGCAAATCGCTGGTGGTCAGGGTGGGTTTTTTAATCAGTGCAATGGCGGCATCGGCCACTTCGCCCAGATTATGGGCCGGAATCTCGGTGGCCATCCCTACCGCAATACCAGATGCGCCATTGAGCAGCAGCATCGGCAGACGGGCAGGCAACAGCGCCGGCTCCATAAAGGCGCCATCATAATTTGGGATAAAGTCGGTGGTGCCTTTATCCAGCTCGGACAACAGCAATTCTGCAATCGGGGTTAAACGCGCTTCGGTATAACGCATCGCCGCTGCGCCATCGCCATCCCGGCTGCCGAAGTTACCCTGACCATCAATCAGCGGATAGCGCAGCGAAAAATCCTGCGCAATTCGCACCAGTGCGTCATAGGCCGACTGATCGCCGTGCGGATGGTATTTACCCATTACATCGCCGACAATCCGCGCCGATTTAATCGGCTTGGCATTGGCCACCAGCCCCAGACCATGCATGGTAAAGAGGATGCGGCGCTGTACCGGTTTTTGTCCGTCTTCGACTTGTGGCAAGGCGCGGCTTTTAATCACGCTCATGGCATATTCGAGATAGCTTTTTTCGGCATACAGCCCAAGCTGCACGGTTTCACTATCGTCCGGAGTAGCAGAGATCTGCGCTTCTACAAAACGGCGCGGGCCTTGATCTGCGATGCTTTCCAACTCGTCGGCATCATTAGGTTCTATATCGTGCTGAGTCATAGTTTCACGTGGAACATTTAAGGATAGGATTGTAGCGAATTCTGCCGGATGATACCGCCAGTAAGGGTTAAAGCACAGAGTACATGGCTTTGTGCCTTGCAGAATAAAGCAAAGACGGCTCGTCTCAACCGGGCAAGCCCGATAGTATGCCTTGATGCTCGCCGGAATCTACTCACTTTTTATGCCTTGCGTATTATTAGTGGTCAGTTTATGGCGTTAAACAGACGAAGAGTCTGCCCTTTTTGAGTCTTGTTATGCAGAAACTGGCTTATCTGATTTTGGTTTTACTTTGGTCAACCACCCCGCTGGCGATTAAATGGAGCGCCGAAGGCCTGCCTTTTTCGGTGGCCCTGGCGGGACGTTTTGTTCTGGCGGCGGCGCTGGCGCTGGCCATCTTACTGGTATGGCGGCGCAGTATTCCCCGCCGCGCCTGGCCGGCCTGCGCCTGCGCGGGGGGCAGCAGCGCGGTATCCATGTTGTGTGTGTACTGGGCCTCGCAAACGGTTTCATCCGGCCTGATTGCGGTGTTGTTTGGTTTGATACCACTGGCTACCGCAGGATTTTCATGGCTGTGGCTAAGGCTTAAATTAAGCCGGCTGGAATTACTGGCCATGGGCAT
>JBOFGM010000045.1:0-19231 GCA_051649105.1 Iodobacter sp.
TCCGGGCAGAAAATAGTTTTGGGTCAATCCGCAGGTAAACAGCCGGGAGACGCTTCAGGCTAAGGAATTTACCGAAAGAAAGCATTTAAGCGAAGGATCTAATCGTTATATCTATATGGATTGAGCGCATTGCTTTTTCAGGGAGCAATGCGCTTGGGGCTTAATTCTGGATGGTTGCGATCATTTCTTTAACTAAATCTGCCTGGGTTTCAACCAGCGCATATTCATCCTGGCCGGGAATCCCCATATGCACCAGCGGATTGCGATAGCGCATCTGGCTTGGGAAAGGGCCACGGGCCGAAGTATGAAATTCCTTGCAACCGGTGCTGGCAATCAGCTCGGGCAGATTATGGTTGCGCACACCGGCGCCTGGCATCACCACCAGCCGCTCTCCGGCGGCCTGTTGCAGCTGTTTCAGCAAGGCGGCACCTTCCAGTGCACTGGCAGCCTGGCCGCTGCTTAACAGGCGATTACAGCCGCTGGCGATGATGTCTTCCAGTGCCTTAAAAGGATCGCGGGCGACATCAAAGGCGCGGTGAAAGGTCACTTGCATCGGGCAGGCCAGCTCCACCAGCGCTTTGCTGCGCGGCAGATCAATATCGCCATCGGCGGTTAGCAGGCCAATCACCACGCCATCCACGCCCAGTTTTTTGCAGGCCATAATATCGCGCTGCATCACTTCAAATTCTAAATCGGTATATAAAAAATCGCCGCCACGCGGACGGATAATGACATTCAGCCCAATCCACAGCCGCTCTCTGGCCACGGCAATCTGCCCATAGGATGGCGTGGTGCCGCCTTCCAGCAGATTATCGCAAAACTCAACACGGCCAGCGCCGCCTTCCTGAGCGGCAAGGCAGGAGGTCACCGATCCGGCGCAGATTTCCAGTAAAATATCAGACATCGCTTTTCCAAAAAAATAACGCCGCCGGCACGGGCGGCGTTTTGGTCAACAAACAAACTGTGGATAAGACCGGTGGCCAGGGCCAAAGTTCTGCGACAGGCTGATCATGCACGGCAGGCAGGCATACCGGTCGCACAGGCGACCGGCTGAACTTAAGCTGCTTTAGCGGAGAAAATCTCTGCATTCAGTGCGGTATAAATTCCGCGTAAGCGCTGATCCAGATCGGTCAGCTGCATGGTGAGCTGGCGATCCATTTCTTCCAGCTCTTCGATACGGCCTTCCAGGGTATCGGTGGCTTTATGGATGCGCTTAATGCTTTCCATACGGCGGCGCAGTTGCAGCTGATGTTCACGCACCTGCGTTTCCATCGGTGCCATTACGGCTTTCAGCCAGTTTTCCACATCACGGTTGGCCACTTCAAACACGTACAACACGCGGCTGGCGACGGTTTCAAAGAACTTATGCGAAAGACGTCCTTTGCTGGTGGTCAGCAGGGTGCTGATGGTATTGAAATGTTCCCGGAATGATTTCTCTAAGCGGGAAATTTCTTTGTGATATTTCAGTGTGGAAAATGGCGGAGGTGTGACGCTGCCTAAGCCATGTTCTTCGCTGAATTTTTTATACATCGCCGCCATCATGGCCTGAATTTCTGCCACTTGTTCGGCCGACTTACTGATATTGCTGTTCACGTCTTTAAAAAACTGATCCATGATGGCGCGTAATCCGCCTTCACCAAAAGAAAATAAGCTTTGGTCCATTTGCTGACGCACGCCTTCAATATTTTCTTTGAGTGCATTCAGCCCCAGCAAAGATAACAATTGATTGGTTTGCTGGCTGAAAATACTGCGTAATGCCTGAAAGCGCACCAGACCCTGTTCAAACTTACGTTTATCGGCGTGGACCTTATCCATCATCTGGCCGACCACATCCTGATTTTTACCGCGTAATGCCGACAGCTCATTCAGCTGTTCCAGCACCCCATTCCGTCTTGCGGTCAGAATGGAGCGTGTGCCTTTTACGATATCTTCAATTTCAGTAATGGTGCTGTCGCGGACAATATCTTGCTTGGAAGGCAGTAATTCATTCGACAATGCTTCTTCCAGCGCGGTCAGCCGTGAGCGGGCCAGTAAATCCACATCATGGTTTACTTTGGCAACCAAGGCTTTTTGGGCTGAAATCGGATAAACATGCTGCGCCGGCACGCCCAACAGCTCGGCCGTGGTGGTGATCTGATGGTTGATCTCGGCTTCGATTTGATCCGCTGTTTTCAGCTCATCCCACATGCTGTCGATTTTATTTAATACCGCCAGTCTGCCGCGGGTGCCGCCTTTGCCAATATGCGTGCGCCAGATATCAATATCCGAGCGGGTGACGCCGGTGTCAGCGGCCAGAATAAATAAAATGGCATGGGCATTAGGTAACAGATTTAAGGTCAGTTCCGGCTCGGTACCGATGGCATTCAGCCCCGGCGTATCCAGAATCACCAGCCCTTGTTTCAGCAGCGGATGCGGGAAGTTAATCACCGCATGACGCCAGCAAGGGATTTCAATGGTGCCATCGGCATCCACGGCAATCAGCTGATCCGGATCGGCCGCATCGTACAGCCCGTAACGGCTGGCTTCGGCAACCGGTGCACGGCGGGTCAGCCCGACATGGCGGAAGGCCTCCAGCATGGCATCGGAATCATTAATATCCAGCTCTATGGTCTGCCATTCTTCGGGGTAGCGGCGATATTCGCTGGTGGTGACATTTTGCGCCCGTGTTTCAATGGGCAGCAGCTGAATAGACGGCACTCTGGAGCCATCATAGAGCAGCTCGGTAGGGCACATGGTGGTGCGGCCGGCCGATGAGGGCAGAATCCGTTTGCCATAGTTGGCAAAGAAAATAGCATTGATCAGCTCGGATTTCCCACGGGAAAACTCGGCCACAAACGCAATATTCAGTTTGTCATCCCGCAGTTTTTCTACCAGCTGGGAAATACGCAGATTACTCTGCGCGTCATCCAGATCTTGTTCTGATAACCAACGGGAGAGCTGGCTGATGGACTGGGTCAGTTGGGCACGCCAGGTGCTGTAGGCCTGAAAATCCCCGACGAGGCGATTACTGCCGCTGGGATCATTAACTGCTATATCTTGCTGATGCAGGTAATCGGTACTCACTGCGCATCTCCCTGAGTTACTGTGCTAATTTAGCAGTTATTCTGATCTTGGCCTGAAAGGCATAGTTTAATTAATAAGTGCGGCCGGGCGGTCCGGCAAGCTATGCACTTAAAATAAATGATTTCAGTCTTTTTCTATAAAAATGGCAATGACATTGCTTAATATAATCAGGGTTAATTTTTTAAAATTATTATCTGTTAAATCTGACAGACAGAACACCAAAATGTGCTGCGCTGTCCTTGCCGCATTTGCTTAATTTCATTACCACAAACCCGGCAGGGCATTCCGGCCCGGCCATATACAAAGGCCGACAGCTGAAAGTATCCGGCTTTGCCATCGCTGTCGACATAATCACGCAGTGTACTGCCACCGGCGGTAATTGCATCATGCAGTGTTGTTTTAATGGCGCTGACTAATTGTTCTGCTTCCTGGTTATTCAAACTATTGGCAGGTCTGTCAGGATTAATTCTGGCCCGAAATAAAGATTCCGAGGCATAAATATTGCCGACACCCACTACCGTATGGTTATCCATAATCACCAGCTTAATCGCCGTTTTACGTTTGGCACAGGCCAACTGTAATACCGCGGCATTAAACTCATCGGTTAATGGCTCCGGCCCGAGTGCCAGTAATAAGGGATGAGGCCCGTTTTCTGCCGGCTGCCATAAGCAAGCGCCAAAACGGCGCGGATCGCGGTAGCGTAAACGTTTGCCATTGGCAAAAACCAGATCAAAATGATCGTGTTTTTCTGGTGGAAAAGCCTCGGTTAATACCCGCAAATTACCGGACATCCCCAGGTGAATCAGCAAGGTGCCATGCTCAAAGGTGAAAAGTAAATATTTAGCGCGGCGCGAGACGTGCAGGATTTTTTTGCCGGTCAGAATTTGGGCTAAGTCTGCCGGAATGGGCCAGCGCAGCCGGGGCTGACGAACAATCACTTCGCTGACGGTTTCGCCCTCAATATGCAAGGAAATACCGCGTTTGGTTGTTTCAACTTCAGGTAATTCTGGCACTTTATCTTCCTGTGGCCGCCGCTTCGGGTCTGAAGAAAGAGCGGACTGATCAATGAGGTAACCGGATAAAAACAGACAAGAAGTGCTTAACAGACTGTTTTGTAATGGAAAATAAACCCTTGTAAATAAACAGGTATTATTTCGCCCCCAAGCTTACGATTATATTTAAATATAGTAAGCGTAAGACGAGCTATTACTATCTGAAATATCCGAGTTAATATGGAATGATTAATGACGTTACTGGATTGTGCCATGCCCGTCCCTTTCCGACACTATGCTCTTTGCTTACTTATCAGCAGCTTGTTTTTAGGCGGTTGCGCCTCTGTGCCCGTTGCGGCACTGAATGCTGCCGCAAGTGAACCTGCTGAGGCTGTCGCCGATACTGATGGGGTGAAGGATGATGGCTTTGCACCAGAAACATTATCCCGTTTGCCGCTGACCAATGATTTATTGCTGCGTTTTTTGGTAGCGGATATTTCTTTGCAGCGTGGCCGCACGGCTCTGTCGGCGCAAACCTGGCATGATCTGGCCAACCGTACCCATGACCCGCGGGTGGCCCGCCGTGCCACTGAAGTGGCTGTGGGTGCAGGTCAGCTGGGGCTGGCTCAGGAAACCGCTCAGCAATGGATTGCGGCCGCCCCTGATTCGGTGGGTGCCCGGCAGGTTTTGCTGACTTTGCTGATCCGGGCCGACCGGATAGAAGAAGCCCGCCCGCATATTGAAGCCCTGCTGGCGGCCAAGCCGGAAGATGCTCCGGCTTTCTTTATGCAAATGCATTTGCTCTGGGATAAAACCAGTGATCGTAAAGCCGCATGGAAACTGACTGATGAGCTGACGCAAAAGTATCCGCAATTACCTGAGGCGCATTTTGCCCGGGCAGTGGCGCTGGCCAATCAGGAACGCTTTAATGATGCCATTGGTGAATTAGACCGCGCTCTGACCACTCGTCCGGCATGGGAAACGGCAATTCAATATAAAGCACAGCTTTTATCCAATCAGTCCCCGGCTGGCAGCGTTGAATTTTTGCAAAAAGTAATTAAAGATAATCCGATGTCGCTGACTTTACGTAATAGTCTGGCGCGTGAATTAGTAGCGGCTCAGCGCCTGCCTGATGCCTATAAAATTTACCAGGATATCTTGCAGCTGCAACCGGCAAATCTGGATGCTTTAGTCGGTTCCGGCCTGGTTGCGCTGCAATTGCGCAATTTAGATGTGGCCTATCAAAACCTGAGTGCGGCCGTACTGCAAAATCCGCGCAATGTGGATAGTTTGCGTTATTACCTGGGGCAAATTTCTGAAGAGCGTTATCGTTTTGATGACGCGCTGGCCTGGTATCAGCAAGTACATGGCGATTTTGCCCTGCCGGCAAAAAAACGCCTGCCCAGAGTCTTTGCCCGTTTAGGTAAAACCGAAGAGGCCCGTCGTGCACTGGCTGCCTTACCGGTAGAAACCGAACAGGCAAAGATTGAGCAGATTCAGATGGACGCACAGATTTGGCGTGAGGCGCGTAATTACAGCAAGGGTGTGGAAACCTTAAGTAAAGGAATTGCCAGCTATCCGCAATCGGCCGATCTGTTTTACGACCGGGCATTAATGGCCGATATGCAAGGTGATTATCCTTTAGCTGAAAGCGATTTACGCAAGTATCTGGAGATGTTGCCGGGTAATGCACAGGGGATGAATGCGCTGGGTTATACCCTGCTGACCCGGACCAATAAACTGGCCGAAGCCGAGCAGCTGTTACAGCAGGCGATTGCGCTGGAACCAGACAGCCCGGTGATTTTAGACAGCCTGGGCTGGCTGCGTTACAAGCAGGGTAAGTTAGCGGAAGCGAGCGATCTTTTAAAACGGGCTTACGCCAAATTAGCCGAGCCGGATGTGGCCGCTCACCTGGCCGAAGTATTGTGGGTGTCGGGTGATCAGGCTGAGGCGAAAAAAATCGTCGCTGCAGCCCTGCTGGTCGACAGCAAAAATGAAGTGCTGCTGGAAACCATTTCCCGGCTGGGGATTCATTGATGCGCAGCTGGTTTGCTCTTTGCATTTTGCTGTTGCTTGGGGCCTGTGCCTCTGCCCCGCCGGTCAGCCGCCAGGGCTATAACGCCAGCGGGCGGGTGGCCTTAAAAATGGCCAATGAAAAGCATTATGCTCAGTTTGACTGGCACCAGCTGGGGGAACAGAGCGAGTTAACTTTATCCGGGCCGCTGGGACAAACGGTGGCCGAACTGCGGTTCAGCCCGGGTACGGCGATTTTTCGCGATGCAGACCGGCGTGAATTAAAGGCCGGTTCTGCCGATGAGCTGATTTCAGAGGCGCTGGGCTGGCCCCTGCCGGTGTCCGGCCTGCGCTGGTGGTTGCGCGGAGAGGCGGATCCTGAGAGTGTCAGCACCCTGACTCAAACCGAAAATGGCCGGCTGCTGTTACAGGCGGGCTGGCGTATCGAAAGCAGTGACTACCGCGGCCAGCCTGGTTTGCCGCATAAACTGACGCTTAGCCGCGATGACCTTGAAATTAAAGTAGCGATCACAGAATGGCAATGGAATCCATAAGTAACGACTGGCAAGATTTTCCTGCTCCTGGCAAGCTTAATCTTTTCTTACATATTATTGGCCGCCGCAGTGATGGCTATCATTTGCTGCAATCGGTGTTTCAGCTGATTGATCTGGCCGATACCATCAGCCTGCGTATCAACCCAAGTGGTGAGGTTCAGCATCTGAATCCTATACCCGGTGTGCCGGCCGACAGTGATTTAACCGTCCGTGCCGCCCGTTTGCTGCAAAAAGCGACCGGTTGCACACAGGGCGTGGATATCCGGGTGGAAAAACGTCTGCCCATGGGCGGTGGCGTGGGCGGTGGCAGCTCGGATGCCGCTACCGTGATGCTGGCGCTTAATCGCCTGTGGCAGCTGAATTTATCCCGCCATCAGTTGATGGATCTGGGTTTAAGCCTGGGGGCGGATGTACCGTTTTTTATTTTTGGCGAAAATGCTTTTGTTGAAGGCGTGGGCGAGCAGATGGTGGCGATTGATACGCCAACCGTTGATTTTGTTGTCTTGCACCCGCAGGTGCATGTCTCCACACCACTAATATTTGCTGATCCGGACTTGACAAGAAATACGCCGCCGATTACAGTTCGGCACCTTGGTAGCGCCAATACCCAAAATGACCTGGAAGAAGTGGCGTGCAAGAGGCATCCGGAAATAAGCGAGAACATTACGTGGCTAAGCCAGTATGCAATAGCTAGGATGACTGGCTCAGGTAGTTGTGTTTTTGCAAGTTTTTCTTCACCAAAAGAAGCAAACCGTGTAATATACGACCTGCCAAAAAATATGACCGGGTTTGTTGCTGGGTCATTAAGTAAGCATCCATTACATGAATTTGCCGGATAGATTTCAGGCAGTTTCATTAGGGGAGTCGCCAAGTTGGTTAAGGCATCGGATTTTGATTCCGACATGCGAAGGTTCGAATCCTTCTTCCCCTGCCATCATTCGAATAGAAAAGCGTGTAATTTAAAAATTACGCGCTTTTCGTCCTTCTGGAATACAGAAATGGCTTACGATAGTCTCATGGTGTTCACTGGTAACGCTAACCCGAAACTTGCTGATAGCGTAGTTAACCACCTGGACATTTCGATCGGCCGTGCTACGGTTGGCCGGTTCTCCGACGGTGAAGTTACCGTTGAGCTTCTCGAAAACGTTCGCGGTCGCGATGTTTTTGTTCTTCAGTCCACATGCGTTCCCACCAACGATAATTTGATGGAAGTGATGTTAATGGTTGATTCGCTGAAACGCGCATCGGCCGGCCGCATTACTGCAGCAATTCCCTACCTGGGATATTCCCGTCAGGATCGTCGTCCGCGTTCAGCGCGTGTGCCGATCTCCGCTAAAGTGGTGGCAAATATGCTGACCGTGGCTGGGGTAGATCGTGTACTGACCGTGGATGTTCATGCCGATCAGATTCAGGGCTTTTTTGATATCCCTGTAGATAACATCTACTCGACACCTGTATTGCTGTCGGATATCCGTGAAAAGCGTTATGAAAACCTGATGGTTGTCAGCCCGGACGTTGGCGGCGTATTACGTGCCCGTGCCATGGCTAAACAATTAGGCGTGGATATGGCCATTATCGATAAGCGTCGTCCTAAAGCCGGTGTGGCCGAAGTGATGCATATTATCGGTGATGTAAAAGACCGTACCTGTGTGATTATCGATGACATGATCGATACCGCCAATACCCTGTGCAAAGCCGCGCAAGCGTTGAAGCAACATGGTGCCAAGCGTGTACTGGCTTATGCCACTCATGCGGTATTCTCCGGTGCGGCAGTAGAACGCATTATGCAATCGGATCTGGATGAAGTGGTTGTGACTGACACGATTCCGGTCAGCCAGGCAGCGCAAGACAGTGGTCGCGTTCGCGTGGTATCGATTGCCGGTCTGCTGGCAGAAACGATGCGTCGTATTAATAACGATGAATCTGTTTCATCGCTGTTTGTAGATTAAAAATTCAAAAACCGGACATTTTGTCCGGTTTTTTCTGTAGCGCTGTCTGGTCGCGGTCAGCGCTTATTTAAAATAGCACTTCGGTGCGAATGGAGTTTTATCATGACTTTTGAAATCAATGCATTAGCACGTGACGCGCAAGGTACGGGTGCGAGCCGCCGCCATCGTCGTGACGGTCGTCTGCCAGCTATCGTTTACGGTGGCGATGTAGCTCCTGTAGCAGTAACTCTGGATCACAACAGCATGTACTACGCTTTGCAAAAAGAAGCGTTCCACACTGCTCTGATCACATTGAATGTTGAAGGCGCTGCAAGCGAACAAGTTCTGGTTCGTGCTGTTCAATACCACCCATTCAAACAACTGGTTCTGCACGTTGACTTACAACGCGTAAATGAATCAACTGTTGTTGAATTGAAAGTTCCATTGCACTTTGTTAACGCTGAGAATTGCCTGGGCGTTAAGTTGCAAGGCGGTTCTATCAGCACCGTACTGAATGAAGTAATGATTCGTTGCGTAGCTTCTAAGCTGCCAGAATTTGTAACTGTTGATCTGGGCGAATTGTCTGCTCTGAACACTTCAGTTCACTTGTCTGACATTAAGCTTGCTGAAGGTATCGAATTGGTATCGTTGGCCAGCGGTAAAGACCTGGGCGTAGTAAACCTGAACGGCGCTAAAGCTGTTTAAGTTTTAAAGCTCTGAAAAAACCCGCTGCGGCGGGTTTTTTTTCGCCTGCCATTTTATATCTTATGATATTCTTTCTTTTGATTTAAGATTGAGTGCAGATAATGAGCGAACAGCCTGGTGATCAGCATTATATTCAGTCCTTTGTCTGGAGTCCTTTAGCCTGGCTTGCCACAATGCCGGTGATGCCGCCCAAACACCGGGCGAAAGTGCATCGGGGAATCGCCTTGCTGATTGTGTTGTTTTTGATTTACTGGCTGGCACCACGCTGGGGTGTTTCGCCATTTCATGTTCGTCAGGATGGCTTTGACTACGATCCTTACTTTGCCAGCGCCTCATTTTTACAAGACCGGACTGTGGAGCAGGATGTGCCACTGCTCACAGCCCGCTTTAATCTGCTTGGCTACTGGCCGGTGTTTACTTTAAGTCAGTATTCCTATGCCCATAGTCAGCGGCTGGTATTGCGCGATGCGGCAGGAAAAATACAATGGCAGGCCGGGATTGATGTGCCCACGGTGGCAGAGGGTAAGGCGGCTGCGCCCGATGGTTGGATTGGACGCTTTAAGTTGCAGCCAGCCAGCGCCGGTTGGGCCTGGTCTGGTGGCTGGAAGGTCGATCTGGCTTCGGATCAGATTGCCTGGGGCCGAATCTGGCTGGCCCCCGATGGCACTTTGCGGCTGATCCGGCTGGAGCCCAATGCGGCAGGATATGCCCGGCTTAAAAAAGTGGGTGCGGGTTAGCCTGCCGGTTGTAGCTGCATTTTCTAATTCAGCGGCTGCGGGTAAATACTACAGCGCGGTCTTCTGGCGGGCCGAACAGCGGTATCATAGAGTTTTGCCTGCTATTGAACGCTATGTCGAATATTAAATTAATCGTAGGCTTGGGTAATCCCGGCTCTGAATATGCTCAAACCCGCCACAATGCAGGCTTTTGGTGGGTCGATGAATTAGCCAAAGATGGCCATACCGCATTGCGCCACGATAATAAATTCCATGGCCTGGCAGCAAAAGCCCGGCTGCATGGCGCGGATGTCTGGTTGCTGGAACCCCAAACCTTTATGAACCGCAGCGGCTTATCCGTGGTGGCGCTGGCGCAGTTTTATAAAATCATGCCGGATGAAATTTTAGTGGTGCATGACGAGCTGGATATTCCGGCGGGCCAGATCAAGCTGAAAAAAGGCGGCGGTAACGGCGGGCATAATGGTTTAAAAGATATTCAGGTCCATTTAGGCACGCCGGATTTCTGGCGGCTGCGGGTCGGCATCGGTCACCCGGGTAATAAGGGCGAAGTGGCCAGCTTTGTTTTAAAGCCACCGCGTAAGGAAGAATTTGAAGGCATTATGGATGTGCTGACCCGTGCCCATCATGTGCTGCCTAAAATGCTGGCTGGTGATATGGGCGCAGCCATGCAGGCTTTGCATGCCGGGGTGCAGCGGCCCAATAATCCAAAACCGGCGTCGATGGCATGAAGCGTATCCCGGTTAATTTAATCAGTGGCTTTTTGGGGGTGGGGAAAACCACCGCCATGCTGAAGCTGCTGGCCAGTAAGCCCAAGGATGAATATTGGGCGGTCGTGGTGAATGAATTTGGCGAAGTGGGCATTGATGGTGCCAGCCTGTCGGTGGCCGCAGAAGGGTTGCAAGTGGCCGAAGTACCCGGCGGTTGTATCTGCTGCACCACCAGCCCGATGCTGCGCGTCACGCTGACTAAGCTGTTGCAGGGCAAGTCTGCCTCGGGCCCCAACCGCCGTCCTGACCGTTTATTGATCGAGCCTTCTGGTCTTGGCCATCCGGCCGGTATTATTGATTTATTGCGCGACCCTTTTCTGGCCGCCGCGCTGGAAGTACGGGCGGTGCTGACTTTGCTCGACCCCCGGCATTTACAAGATGCCCGCTATACCAGCAATGAAACCTGGCGTGATCAGCTGCAACTGGCGGATGTGCTGGTGTTGTGTAAGGCCGATCTGGCCGATATTGAGCAAATGGAAGCCGCATGGAAAATGGCGCAAGCCATGTTTCCACCCAAGCTGGCCGTGGTGCAGGCGGTGCAGGGCGACTTTGACCCTGCCTTGCTGGATTTGGAACTGCATCCGGAACGCTGGCCGGAGGTCAGTAAGCCGCATGCGCACAGCCATCATTTACGCCGGCCTCCCCGCAGCCAGCCCGCCAGTCTGCCGGCAGAAGAGCCGGTATGGCCGGTTAAAAAAGCTCATTCTGCCTTGGGGTCTCATAGCTGCGGCTGGATTTTTGCCCCGGAAACCCTGTTTTACACAGCCAGACTGGTTGAGCTGTTTGATGCCATGTCCGCGCCAGGCCTCTTAGGTTTAGCCGGGCTGTCCCGCGGCAAAGGTGTGTTTCATACCGAGCGGGACTGGTATCGCTTTGACTGGGTGGATGGCATGCCGGGTGCGACCACGACCGCATATCGGCGTGATTCACGGTTTGAAGTGATTGTCACGGCCGAAGCGGCCCCGGACTGGGCGGCGATTGAAGCGCAATTAATGGCTGCCATCATGTCATCTTAATCGGCCGGGTGGTTTTCTGATTCAGCGGGAGCGGCGTAATTCAATGGCATGGGCATATTTAATATAAGAAGCAATGGCTTTACCCAGTGAAATAGCCAGACCATCATGCCCGGCTAAAAAGCCCAGTTTAATTACATAATGCTTTAAAAATGAAAACAGGCAATGAAACCCCGGGGTAAAAGGGCCGATTTTTTTATCTGTTCTGGCAATGGTTTGCGCTTGCCAGGTGCCATATAAACAAGCCCGTTTAAAGATATCCGGATAATCTTTATAAGAATAATGCGTGATATGGGCGGTTATTTTTTTTAAAGATTGCGTCTGAATCTTGGTATGCGCGGCCACGGCTGAAAAATCAGCCTGTTTTTTATTAAAAATACGGCGTACATAATCCGGATATTGCCCGGCAAAACGCGTGGTTTGTTTGCCAATATAATTGCGGCGGCGGGTTTCAATGGCGCTGACGTTTTGCTGGTTTAAATCGGTGCTTTGCAAATAAGCGACTAAATCATCTTCCAGTCGTTCATCGGCATCTAAATTCAGCACCCAGTCATGGCGGCAGTGTGGCAAACCAAAGCTGCGCTGCGGGCCATCACCCAAAAAGGCCTGAGAAATCACCGTGGCCCCTTCTTGCCTTGCTAATTCAGCGGTGTTGTCGCTGCTGCAAGAATCGACCACCACGATGTCATCGCAAACTTGTTTCATGGAGCGCAAACATTCCACAATATTATGCGCTTCATTAAAGGTGATAATCAGACCACTAATTTTTAACATACGAAGAAGCGTACCGGACGCGGGATAGGTGTATTGAGGCTGCTATAATCTCGCGATTGGCTGGCTGGCTGCAAGACTCTATTAACATTTGTCCCGGTATGGTGAAACAAATGTGATGCAGAGCCCAATAATTTACGGATTTCCTATGAAAGTGAGCGGTTTTACCTTCCTGCGCAATGGCACTTTGCTTGGCTACCCTTATATCGAAAGCCTAAAAAGCTTACTCAGCGTTTGCGATGAAGTCGTCGTGGCGGTAGGCAAAAGTGATGACGATACCCTTGAGCAAGTGCGCGGCATTGCTGATCCGCGAATCCGGGTGATTGAAACCACCTGGAATGAGGATATGAAAGACCGGGGCTATGTCTATGCCCAGCAAAAAATGATTGCGCAATTTAATTGCAGTGGTGACTGGGCCTTTTATCTGGAAGGCGATGAAGTGATTCATGAGCAGGATGCCCCCCTGATCCGTGCGGCCATGGAGCAGCATCTGGCTAATCCCAAGGTCGAAGCGCTGGTGTTTGATTATGAGCACTTTTACGGCTGTCCGGATCTGGTGGCGAAAAGCCCGGCCTGGTACCGCCGCGCGCCCCGGATTATTCGTAATACGATACGCAGCTGGGCACCGGATGGTTTATTTTGGGTGGTCATGCATCAGAATAAACGCGGCCGTTACCCCAATGCCGCCCTGGTGGGCTGCCCGATTTATCATTATGGCCATGTCCGCTCCAGTGCCAAAATGAATGAAAAAATCCGCCAGGTTTCGCGCTATTGGAATCACACCCCAAAAGCACACGATTACAGCCAGATTGATGCCAGCATTTTGCAGCCCTTTACCGGTACCCATCCGGCGATTGTGCAGCCATGGTTTAAAGAATACGCCGAATTAGTGTTTACCCCCGATCCAGGCTATCGCTTATCCAAACGGGAAAAACGTCATCGCTGGCAAATGAAAGTAGAAAAATTGCTGAATCGCGATTTAACCAAAAAACATTATCAATTGGTGCAGGAATGAATATAAATATCCTCCGGCAGCTCTTGCTTTGGTTTGCCTTTCTGGCCGGATTTGCAATTCCTGTTTCTACTGCCATGCAAAATATCAGCGCAGGTTGTTTGATTTTATTTGCCATTTTTTCACCAGAAATTCGGCAGCATCTTGGTCATGCATTGCGTCAGCCTGTTATTCAGGCCTGTTTACTGATGTATTCGCTGTTTGTGCTGGGCGTATTCTGGACTAATGTGCCGATTCAGGATGCATTGGCAATGTTGCTTAAAATGCGGGCTTATTTATTAGCGCCGTTATTTTTTGCCGTATTTACTTTGCCACAATGCCGCAGCTATTTTCTGGGCGGATTTGGTGCGGGTGCCGCATTAACCCTGATTCTGTCAGTGGGCAGCGGGCTGAGTATGACGCCTGTTATTCAGGGGGTTGCTGGTGACTATGCAGTATTCCGTACCCATACCTATCACAGCACCTTTGTGAGTTTTTTGGCCTGTGGTCTTGCTGCCTACTGGATGGCCGGCCGTTTAGCTAAGCAATGGCGCTGGCCGGCGGCAATCACCATTGCCCTGTGTATTTTTGATGTGTTTTTTCTGGTGCAAGGCCGTACCGCACAAGTCTTATTACTGCTGCTGCTGGCTTTGCTGGTGGTGCTCTGGCAGGGTAAACGGGGTTTTATTTTAGCGATGATTGCGGCTGCGATCATGGGGCCGCTGCTCTATTTAGGTTCCAATTCATTGCGCAGCGGAATGACAATGGCACAGGCTGAAGTGCAAAGCTTTGATCAGGGCAATATTGATACCTCGGTCGGGCTGCGTTTATTTTTTCATAAAGTGGCTAAAGATTTAATTAAAGAAGCACCGGTACTGGGGCATGGCACAGGCAGCTATGCCAAAAATTATTTATTGCATGCTGGCGATTCCCAGATGCGCCGCTCCTTTGCTAATCCACATAATGATTATTTATGGCTGGGTGTTGAATTAGGAATTGTGGGTATGTTATCGCTGGTGCTGGTTTTATTGGCCACCATTAAACAAGCATGGCGCAGTACTTCCGCAGAGCGCTGGTTAGGTCTGGTGCTGGTTTGCTCTTATGGAATTTCTACCTTAGCCAATTCATTTTTTACTGACAATATCACCGGATTAGCCTATGTCTTACTGGCGTGTGCTCTGTTGGCCGGCCCCGGTTTCCAGCGTAAGGTTTATTTATGATTAGTATTATTACGGCAATCCATAATCAACTCGCGGTAAATCAATTATTTTTCGAGCATTTGCAGCGCTATACCCGACATCCGTTTGAGCTTATTATTATTGATAATGGCTCTACCGATGGCAGTGCAGAATACTTTGATTCTGTGGGTGCCACCGTTATCCGCAATCATGCTAATTACGCTTATCCGCACAGCCAGAATCAGGGTATTGCGGTGGCCAAATATGACTGGCTGGCGTTTTTAAATAATGACATTATTGTCTCCCCAAACTGGGATGAAAAGCTGATTGAAACCATGCAGGCCAATGGTCTGGAAGTGGCTACGGTTTGCGGGATTGAGCAAATTGAAAATGCTGCCGCTACAAAGCAGCTGAAACATCGCTGGCAGAGAATTAAAAATATATTGGGTTTATTTGGCTTTAACCGCACCACTTTAAGCTGGATGCATAAGCTGATGTACCGTAACTGGGAGGCTTTTTGCACCAGCCGGCAACAGCGCTTTAAGCATCAGGTTAAGGAAGGATTTGTTGGCAATACGGTGATGATTGCCCGCAGTGCCCTGGATAAAATCGGGTTGTGGGATGAGCGTATTCAGGCGGCAGATTTCGACTTATATTTGCGGACTAAAAAACGGGAACAAGAAGTGGGCGATATGCGCGCCATGCATCTTTGCCTGGATGTTTTTATCCACCATTATATTCGTCTGACTATGAAAGCGGGTTATCCCCCGTTTGCAGACCGGGATCAGCTGATCGGTCTGGAGCAAAAATGGTCAGAGGCGGAGCGGGCGCAATTACAGCAATTAAATAAATAAGGGCATATGCCCCTGGCTTTTTGAAATGGGAAAAACATGCAGGTATCTCGCAGCGTTGGTTTAGTCACCGCTCAAAAAGCGGTATTTGATGAGCCAATTACTCTTTCGTGTGGCACTATCCTGCCGTATTACGAACTGGTATATGAAACCTATGGCAAGCTGAACAGCGATGCTTCCAATGCTATTTTGGTTTGCCATGCTTTATCGGGTAATCATCATGTAGCGGGCCGTTATTCTGTTGACGATAAAAGCCCGGGCTGGTGGGACAATATGATCGGGCCGGGTAAGCCGATTGATACTGATAAATTTTTTGTAATTGGTTTAAATAATCTGGGGGGCTGCCATGGCTCCACCGGGCCATCGTCGATTAATCCGGCCACCGGATTACCCTATGGTTCGGATTTCCCGCTGGTCCTGGTGCGCGACTGGGTGGAAACGCAAAAAAGGCTGGCAGATCGTTTAGGTATTGCCCAATTTGCTGCGGTCATTGGCGGCAGCCTTGGCGGAATGCAGGCGCTGCGCTGGTCGATTACTTATCCGGAGCGAATCCGCCATTGCCTCGTGATTGCCTCGGCACCTAAATTAACCGCGCAAAATATTGCATTTAATGATGTGGCCAGACAGGCCATTCTGACCGATCCTGATTTTCATGGCGGAGATTATTATCGCCATAATACTTTGCCGCGCCGTGGTTTACGTCTGGCGCGGATGCTGGGGCATATTACTTATTTAAGCGATGATGGCATGGGCGAGAAATTTGGCCGCTTATTGCGTTCGGGTGAATATAAATATGGCTTTGAAGTGGAATTCGAAATTGAATCTTATCTGCGCTATCAGGGCGATAAATTTGCCGAAATTTTCGATGCCAATACCTATTTATTAATGACCAAGGCGCTGGATTATTTTGATCCGGCCCGTCATTACAATAATGATTTAGTGGCTGCATTAAGTGAAGCTGAGGCGAAATTTCTGGTGGTTTCATTTACCACCGACTGGCGTTTTTCTCCTGAGCGATCCAGAGAAATTGTTAAAGCACTGCTGGCGGCCAAACGCCAGGTTTCTTATGCAGAAATAGAATCGGCCCATGGGCATGATGCCTTCTTAATGGAAGATGCGCCTTATCACGCCATTATGCGTGGCTATATGCAGCGGATTGCCGGGGAGACAGCAGCATGAGCGCACTTAATATTTTACGTCCCGATTTGCAATATATTGCGGACTGGATTTCGCCCAATTCACGCGTTCTGGATTTAGGTTGTGGTGATGGGGAATTGCTGGCCTGGCTGGCGGCCAATAAAGAAGTCAGCGGCTATGGTGTGGAAATCGATGTGAATGGCGTGGTGGCCTGCGTTGAAAATGGCGTGAATGTGATTCAAAGTGATATGGAAAGCGGCTTATCTACCTTTGAAGATCATTCCTTTGATTATGTGGTGCTCTCGCTCACTATTCAGGCCATGCATAATATTGAAGGTATTTTGCAGGAAATGGTCCGGGTAGGAAAAACCGGGATTGTGACCTTTCCTAATTTTGGTTTTTGGGAAAATCGCTGGCAAATTCTGATGGGTCGGATGCCGGTATCAGAAACCATTCCTTTTGAATGGTTCAACACGCCTAATATTCATTTCTGCACGGTGAATGATTTTGCCCGGCTGTTACAGCAGCAGGGCATGCAGATTGATCAGCAGCGGGTATTGCATAAGGGTGAAAAGGTAGAGTTTTTGCCCAATTTATTAGGCAGCCTGGCATTGGTCCGGTTTAATAAAGTTTAATAAAAACAGTGATCTGGCCGGTAATGCGGTTGATTCCATCGAAAGAGAGTAATTGAATGACGATTCGTTTTGGAATAATTGGTACCGGCCATATTGCCCATCGTTTTGCTCAAGGGCTGGCTTTAATCGGTGATCAGGCGGTGCTGGCCGGCGTATGGAACCGTCATGCCGATAAGGCGCAGGCTTTTGCCGGCAGTTATGGCGGAACGGTGTATCAGAGCTTAGCGGATTTACTGGCCAGTGATCTGGATGCGGTTTATATCGCAACGCCGCATACCAGCCATGCCCAATATAGTATTGCGGCCATGCAGGCCGGCAAGGCGGTGCTTTGTGAAAAGCCCGCCGCCACCAGTCTGGCCGAGCTGGAACAGGTACTGGCGGTGGCCGGACAAACCGGTCAGCTCTTTATGGAAGCGATGAAACCTGGATTTTATCCACTGTATCAGCAGCTGCGTGAGCACTTATCCACAGATCCGATTGGTCCGGTGGGTTTTGTGCGCTGTGGTTTTGCCAACCCCAATGTGGCGGAAGGGCATGCGGTTTTAAATCCGCAAATTGCCGGTGGGGGTTTACTGGATATCGGGATTTATGGCGCTTTTCTGGCCGTGGATTGGCTGGGTGAGGCACAGCAGGTGCAGGCGCTGGGGCGGTTAAGTGGTGGTGTCGATACCTTTGCCAGCCTGAACAGCCAGCATAGCGGCGGAATCAGCCAGCTGTACTGTGGGCTGGATCTGGCCGGATCGGGCGAGGCCATGCTGGCCGGGCCGGACGGCCATGTGCTGATTGATGAAAAATGGTGGAATCCAACCACGGCGACTATTTTTTATAAAGATGGCCGTAAAGTCAGGCTGGAGTCCCCCTTGCCAGGCCCGGGCCTGCAATATGAAGCCGCACATTTTTGCCATTTACTGGCCACAGGTCAAAGTGAAAGCCCGCTGATGCCGCATACTCATTCACGGGCCATGATTGCCATGATGGATGCCGGACGCGCAGAGCTGGGGCTGGTGTATCCGTTTGAATAAATGCTGTAAAAAATAGGATTAATCATGCTTAAAATTTCCAGCCAGTTTGATTCTGGTGCGATTGAAGTGGTGAGTCTCAACGACGCACAAAATATTCATCTTAAAATTCGCAGTGATAATGCTTCGCCATTCAGCCAGTGGTTTCACTTTCGCCTGCTGGGTGCCAAAGATCAAAACTGTGTGATTCATTTTGATAATGCGGCCGGCAGTGCTTATCCGGATGGCTGGCCTGATTACAATGCCGTGGCCAGCTATGACCGGGAAAATTGGTTTCGGGTGACGGGCGAATATGACGGTGAAACCTTCCGTATTTTGCATTGCCCGGAACGGGATTCGGTGTATTACGCTTATTTCGAGCCTTATTCGTGGGAGCGCCATATGCGCCTGATTGGTGAAGCGGTCGAAGCTTCGCCACTCTGTGAGCTGGTGCATTTAGGCTGTACGCTGGATGGCCGGGATATGGATTTACTGCGCGTTGGCGTGGAAATGCCCGGTAAGAAAAAAATCTGGATTACCGCCCGTCAGCATCCGGGTGAATCCATGGCGGAATGGTTTGTGGAAGGCCTGCTGGAAACCCTGCTGGACCCGGAAAACGCCGTGGCCCGTGTGCTGCTGGAAAAAGCCGTGTTTTATATCGTGCCGAATATGAATCCGGATGGCAGTGTGCGCGGTAATTTGCGCACCAATGCGGCCGGGGCCAATCTGAACCGCGAATGGGCCACACCCTCGATGGAGCGCAGCCCGGAAGTCTTTTTAGTGCGGCAAATGATGCAGGAAGTGGGCATTGATGCCTTCCTGGATGTGCATGGCGACGAAGCGATCCCCCACAATTTCGTGGCGGGTTGTGATGACAATGCCTCGTTTTCAGAGCACC
>JBOFGM010000046.1:0-2829 GCA_051649105.1 Iodobacter sp.
TTTAAAGTGGCCGGTACTGAAAACGGTATCACTGCACTGCAAATGGACATCAAGATCAACGGTATCACCAAAGAAATTATGAAGGTGGCACTGGATCAGGCGCAAGAAGGCCGTGTGCATATCCTGGGTATCATGAAAGGCACTCTGGAAAACGCACGTACTGAAGTGAGCGAACATGCTCCGCGTCTTTACACCATGAAAATCAATCCGGAAAAAATCCGTGATGTGATCGGTAAGGGTGGTTCGGTGATTCGTGCTCTGACAGAAGAAACCGGCACACAAATCGATATCCAGGAAGATGGCACGATCACCATCGCTTCGGTTTCGGCTGAAGGTGCGGATGAAGCAAAACGTCGTATTGCTGATATCACTGCTGAAGTTGAAATTGGCAAGATCTACGAAGGTCCGGTTGTTAAGATTCTGGACAATAACGTAGGCGCGATTGTTTCGATCATGCCAGGTAAGGATGGTTTGGTTCACATCAGCCAGATTGCTAACGAGCGCATCAAAAACGTTGGCGATTATCTGAAAGAAGGCCAGGTTGTTCGCGTTAAAGTGATCGAGCAAGATGAGCGTGGTCGTATCCGCCTGTCGATCAAAGCCGTAACCAACGAAGAATCGCCGGTTGTGGTTGCTGAAGTGGTTGTTGTGGCTGCTGTTGCTGCAACTCCGGTTGACGCTGCAGAATAATTACTGCGCTTTAGCTGAAAAAAATGCCGGCCTGATGGCCGGCATTTTTTTGTCTGCGATTTGGATTTCAGCGCTTATTGCTGACCAGCCAGTCCAGCAGGGGTTGCCATTGTTCACGGTCTTGTTTGGTGCGCGAGCCTGGCAGATCAAACAAGGTCAGGCCGCGGTTAATGCTTTGCACATAGAGCTGGGTGTCTCTGATGCAAGTCAGCAGCGGCAGATCAAATTGCTTTAAGAATTCAGTCAGCTGCCGCGCAGACTGAGTGCGGGGATTCACCCGCATCCCCACAACGGCCACGGCAATTTCTTCCCGGCGGATGGCTTTTACTTCGGCCAGCTCTTCAAAAAAGGCCGCACTGGCCCACATATCAAAGGCGGATGGCATGACCGGAATCACCACATGATCGACCCGCATTAAAGCCTGTTTCAGCGCTTTGCCATGCAGGCCGGCGGGGGAATCCAATACCGCAACGCCGGTGCCCTTGGGCGGACGGGCTTTAGCATTTTCATCCAGATCCCAGCCGCGGATTTGCGGATAGTTGGCAGGGCGCAGCGCCAGCCAGTGGCGGCTGGATTGCTGGTTATCGATATCGCCCAGCATGACGGCTTCTTCTTGCCATGCAAACCAGGCAGCCAAATGAGTTGAAAGGGTGGATTTACCACTGCCGCCTTTGGGATTTGCAATAAGTATGCTGCGCATAATAGCCTGAAGAAGTATTTAACGGTTTATATCATATATATAGTTTATACTGTTTTTACTTGATCCGGGAGAGCGAAAATGGCTTCAAATAAAGAAACAGCAGTGGCAGAAGAAACCGTTGTGGTGCCAAAAAAACCTGCGACAAGACGCAGAACAGCGGTAGCTAAACAATTAGCAACAGTTGATATTACGCCTGTTGCAGAGATTCCTGAAATACCTGCTGCAGAAGTGCCGGTGCAAGCCGTGGTGGCCGCGGGCAAAAAGAGTAAGTTGGCTAAGGTAAAAAAGCCAAAACTGGTGCGGGACAGCTTTACTATTCCGGCGCAGGAATATGAGCAATTGGCAGAATTAAAACAGCGCTGCCTGACTGCAGGCATTGCGGTTAAAAAGAGTGAGCTGTTAAGGGCGGGTTTGCAGGCGCTGGCCGCAATGAGCGATGCGGCGTTATCCACTCAGCTGGATGTGCTGGAAAAGCTCAAGACAGGCCGTCCGGCTGGCAATGCGGAGTAAGTAAATACCGGCGGGCCAGAACAGGGGCGCCGCCGGCCTTATCATGCCGCCGGTGTGGTCAGGAGGCCTGCAATACGCCGGAAGTCAGTATTTTTAAGCCCTCTGTGGTTGGGGTGTAATCCAGCAGGGCGCTGGCAACAGAGGCCGCCTCAACCGGGCGGTAGTCAGCGGGTAAAAAGGGGCCCAAAAACTTGCCTGCGGCCATGGCTATTTTTTCTGCCAGCCGTGGCGGCTGCGCAAGTGAGGCCCGGTTACCCAGCAGCAGAGAGGGGCGCGCAATGACCAGCGTTCCAAACTCTGCCTTAATCAAAGCATCTTCTAATTCGCCTTTAACCCGGCTGTAAAAGGTTCGGGAATGCGCATCGGCCCCCATGGCGCTGACTAAGCCAAGGCGGCTTGCTCCTGATTGTCTGGCAGCCAAAGCAACCGCCAGATTGGCATCAAAATCAACCGCACGGAACGCGGCTTGGCTGCCTGCTACCTTGATGGTTGTGCCTAAGGCCAGATAGACCTCGTCCAGCAGTGGCAGAGGCGGTATGGCCTTAAAATCCACTACATGGACGGCCAGCTTCGGGTGGCGGATATTCAGGGTGCGGCGGCTTAAAACATGGATCTCTGCGATAGAATCATCGGCTAATAAGCCTTGCAAAAGGTAACCGCCAACCAGGCCCGTTGCCCCGGCGAGAGCCACTTTACGGTTTTGCGGTTTGCTTTGATCCGGCGTTGAATTTTGCATGTTCTGGTTATCCGGTGACAGGCTTTACCTGAAACAGGCAAAAACACTGCAAGGCTCAAAGATCAGCATCGTTATGGACCGCTGACCGTGATGAAACCCGGCAGGGCCGGCTTACTGGCTCAAAATAAACCGCCCTTCAGGTCAATTACATAAAGAGGAATGGGATGCTGGAAATAATTATAATATTTGCCCC
>JBOFGM010000047.1:0-5745 GCA_051649105.1 Iodobacter sp.
AGCAAAGTGGCACCACGATAACGCTCGTACTCGTCGCCCTTAGGATCAACCAGCACAATTATGCCGGCGGCACGCGCCAGCTCAATCATTTCTTGCACATGGCGCAGGCCACCCTTACCATAATCTGACAAGATCACCACGTCAACTTCTGGCAACAGGGCTTTATACTCGTCCAGCTTGGCGGTCAGAATTTCATGGCTGGGCTCGTTTTCAAAATCGATCCGCAGCAGCTGCTGCTGCCGGGCCAGCACACGCAATTTAACCGTGGTATCCAGCGCCGGATCACGATGCAAACTGGTCCGCACGCCATCTTCAAGCAGTAATTTTTCTAAGCTGCGGCCCGCTTCGTCATCCCCCACCACGGCCAGCAAATGCACCTGCCCACCGAGAGAGGCAATATTGCGCGCCACATTAGCGGCCCCGCCGGCCCGCTCTTCGGTACGGCGAATTCTTGCCACAGGCACCGGCGCTTCGGGTGAAATACGATCCACATCACCAAACCAATAACGATCGAGCATCACATCGCCCGCCACCATCACCCGCGCACTGGCCACGGCACGTTTCAGCATCAGCTGACCTTCTGGAGACAACATGCTTATGCCCCCAGCAAGGAGGTATTGATTTGCTTTAATACACCCACCGGATCTGCACTTTGTGTAATCGGGCGGCCAATCACCAGATAATCCGCGCCAGCTGCCACGGCCTGTTCCGGCGTCATAATACGGGACTGATCATTAGCGGCGGAATTAGCCGGACGGATACCCGGCGTAATCAGTTTAAAATCCTGGCCACAGCTGGCTTTTAGTAAAGCGGCTTCATGAGCCGAGCAAACCACCCCATCGAGGCCACAATCACGGGTTAAGCGGGCCAGTTTTTCCACCTGCACCGCAGGCTCCGGCAAGCCCAGCTCAGCCAGATCGGCCGTATTCATACTGGTCAGCACGGTAACTGCAATCAATAAAGGACGCTGCGGCAAGGTCTCTAAAGCATCACGGGTCGTTTCCATCATGCGGCGGCCGCCTGATGCATGCACATTCACCATCCACACGCCCAGATCTGCCGCAGCCACACACGCCTGCGCCACGGTATTGGGAATATCGTGAAATTTAAGATCCAGAAACACATCAAAACCACGCGCCACCAGCTGCTCTACCAGGGCCGGGCCGCTGCGGGTAAATAACTCTTTACCCACTTTAAGCCGGCAAAGGGCAGGGTTAACCTGATCAGCAAAGGCCAATGCTTCGGCCGCACTGGCGTAATCCAGCGCAACAATCACTCGGGATGAAGAAGACATATAAATTCCTAGTTTTGGATAAGGCCCGCTTAAGACCTGACACCCTTCACTTAAGCCCGTCGTAGTGAGCCTGCCGGCCCGGCAGGACACCGGTTGAGTACCGCTCCGGGCTGACCGCCATTTTTACTTAAGTGAACCGCATCAGATACGGGCCGTCTTTAATTTTTTTGAGCGCCTGCGCCACGCACCGGCGGAAAGGTTTCCCACTCGGTACAGGCCGGGCAATGCCAGAAATACTGTTTGGCTTTAAAGCCACAATGGGTACAGCGATACATGGTTTGTTCGCGGGTGGCATCGTGGATCAGCTTAACGATCAGCTCCAGCTCCACCTTCTGGTCATCGGGGGCCACCAGCAGATGGGCTTCCAGCACCTTACGCAGACTTGGCATGGTGGGATGCGCTTTCAGCCGCTCACGCACAAATTCATGCGTTGCCAGCAAGCCTTGTTCGGTCAGTAAACGCTCATACGCCAGATCCAGCACGTCCAGCTCAGGGTACTGACGCAACAAGCCCAGCAACAGCGCCGTGCCCTCTTTACCGCGCCCCTGAGCGTCATAAGCAGCCATCAGCTCTCTGGCGGCCAGTGCAATATATAAAGGTTCCTGGGATTCGATTCTGAGCCAGGCTTCGATCGCGGCATCTACATTACCGGCACTGATTTCCAGCTCAGCCAGAATCATATTGGCACGGGAACATTTGCGATGCTCAGCAATGGCTTTTTGTAAATAACCGCGGGCTTCTTCCGGCACCGAGCGCAAAGCGCCCTGAGACGCCAGTTCACAATAGAACTGAGCAATTTCATGCTGATAGGTATGCCGCTCGTCGCGCAATTGCTGTGCGGTTTCAATGGCTTTAGCCCAGGCTTTTTCCTGCTGATACACCCCCAGCAATTCCACCCGCGCCTGCCGCGCATAATCCGTATCAGACAATTCAGTCAGCAAGCTTTCGGCACGATCAAATAAACCGGCCTGCATAAAATCCAGCGCCAGTTCAAATTGTGCCGTTTGCTTTTGCGTCATGGTTAATTCGCGCCGCACCAATAGCTTTTGATGCATGCGGATGGCGCGCTCTAATTCACCCCGGCGGCGGAATAAATGCCCCAGCGTAAATTGCAGCTCAATCGTTTCGGCATGATGGCGGGCAATATCCACATAAACATCAACGGCACGGTTAGTTTCACCATTGAGCAAATAGTTAAGCCCTTTAAAATACGCTACCGGTAAAGAGCGTGTTTCAGACAAAACATGTTTAATATCCACCCGCGCAGCCAGCCAGCCCAGAGCAAAAAAAGCCGGCAAGGCAATTAACCACCAATATTCAATTTCAAGCATAAAAGGATTTACAACGCATCACGAGGTTGTTCAACAAGAAGATCTGGCGCTGATTGGGTGACCGAGGGCTTGGCACGCAATTCTTTTTTCAGGCCAACCACTTCACGGCGCAGACGAATAATCTTTGAAAAGGCAGCCAGCAGACCAAATACCACACCGACCACAAAAAACACTAATAACAACAGGGCCAGTGGCGCCTGCCAGAAATAGCCAAGAAAGAATTTAAGCACCACGGGTTCAGCATTATGCATGGCAAAGCCAAACATAATAACAAACAACATAAATTTGATAAGCCAGAACAAATAGCGCATGGATTTAAACCATAGGGATGGGCTGCCGGGTATTGTAACCGATTCAGCGCAATCTATACGAATGCTGTGAATGAATCGCCCGGTATAAGTAGGTATTGAGAATGAACGGCTTTTATGTAAAAAGGCGGCACCCGGAGGTGCCGCCTTGAGGCGATACGAACATCAGATCAGAGCGTCAACTCTTTCCCGAAGTTCTTTACCCGCTTTAAAGTGGGGTACAAATTTTTCCGGAACCGATACTTTCGTACCTGACTTCGGATTGCGTCCCACTCGTGGAGGGCGATAATTCAGATCAAAACTGCCAAAGCCACGAATCTCGATGCGCTGGCCCTGAGACAAGCTCTTGGCCATTGCATCTAAGATGGTTTTCACAGCCAGCTCTGCATCCTTCGCAACCAGCTGCGGATAACGCTGGGCGAGCTTAGCAATAAGCTCGGACTTGGTCATCCCACCTTGATCCATATTACTCAGCGCCGGACATCTTAGCCTTCAGCAACGCGCCAAGGCTGGTTGTACCAGCAGTGCCAGCGCTTTCTGATGACAATTTGCTCATTACGTCAGTTTCGTCAGCAGAATCTTTCGCTTTGATCGACAGATTGATCGAACGGTTCTTACGATCAACGTTGATGATCATGGCTTCAACTTCGTCGCCTTCTTTCAGCACAGTACGGATGTCTTCAACGCGATCGCGTGAAACTTCTGTAGAGCGCAGGTAACCTTCAATTTCTTCGGACAGAGCAATGATCGCGCCCTTAGCATCCAGAGATTTTACAGTACCCTTAACAAGTGAACCCTTGTCGAAAGTAGAAACGTAGTTGTTGAAAGGATCACCTTCCATTTGCTTGATACCGAGGCTGATGCGTTCTTTTTCAGTGTCAATAGACAGAACCATCGCTTCAACTTCATCACCCTTCTTGTAGTTGCGAACCGCTTCTTCGCCAGCTACGTTCCAGGAGAGGTCAGACAAGTGAACCAGACCGTCGATACCGCCGGCCAGACCAACGAACACACCGAAGTCAGTAATAGACTTGATTGCGCCCTTGATCTTGTCACCCTTCTTGAAGTTTTCTGCAAAGTCATCCCACGGATTAGCCATGCATTGCTTCATACCCAGGGAGATACGACGTTTTTCTTCGTCGATATCCAGGATCATCACTTCTACTTCGTCGCCAAGCTGAACAACCTTGGAAGGATGAACATTCTTGTTAGTCCAGTCCATTTCTGAAACGTGAACCAGACCTTCAATGCCTTGTTCGATTTCAACGAATGCGCCGTAGTCTGTAAGGTTAGTAACCTTACCGAACATACGTGTACCCGATGGGTAACGACGTGACAAACCAACCCAAGGATCTTCGCCCAATTGCTTCAGACCCAGAGATACGCGGTTCTTCTCTTGATCGAACTTCAGAACCTTAGCTTCAACTTCATCGCCAACAGCCAGAACTTCGGATGGGTGTTTCACACGACGCCAAGCCAGGTCAGTGATGTGCAGCAAGCCATCAATACCGCCCAGATCAACGAATGCGCCGTAGTCTGTGATGTTTTTAACGATACCCTTGATGATCGCGCCTTCCTTGAGTGTTTCAAGGAGTTTTTGACGCTCTTCGCCCAGGGATTCTTCCAGAACAGCACGACGCGAAACAACAACGTTGTTACGTTTACGGTCAAGCTTGATCACCTTGAATTCGATTTGCTTGCCTTCGAATGGAGTGGTGTCTTTAACCGGACGAATATCAACCAGGGAACCTGGCAAGAATGCGCGCAGACCGTTAACCATAACAGTCAGACCACCCTTAACCTTACCGGAAATAACACCGGTCATTACCATAGCTTTTTCGAGGCAGTCTTCAAGCTCAATCCACGCAGCAAGACGTTTTGCTTTTTCGCGGGAGAGTTTGGTTTCGCCGTAGCCGTTTTCGAGGCTGTCAATTGCAACAGGAACGAAATCGCCAACTTTAACGTCAAGTTCGCCGTTATCGTTTTTAAATTCTTCGAGCGGGATGAGCGACTCGGACTTCAGGCCGGCATTCACGGTCACGAAGTTATGGTCAATAGCAACCACTTCAGCAGTGATTACTTCACCAGCGCGCATTTCCTGACGCGTTAGGCTTTCTTCGAACAGAGCGGCAAAGCTTTCCATGGAGCCGGACAGAGTAGCATTAGTCATATAAATGGAAATTTCCAAGCATTTCTGGCAGAAGCCAGAAATAAGTTAGTTAAACAAATGTCGCAAGGCTTTGCGCCCTGCAGACACGACAAACGCCCCATAAGGGCTAGAGCCACAGCCTTACGGCCATAGCTCAGGTGGGCGATTCTAAAGAATTCTCTGTTTTAGTTCAAGTACTTGGAGACAAAAGGTGTCATTTATCACAAGAAAAACCACATTATTTCTGTTGAATACGGGTTTTCCACCAGGATAAGACCTGCTCCACCACCTGTTCCAGGTTCAGTTCTGAGGTTTCCAGCAATAAAGCATCGTCCCACTGGCGCAGTGGTGCTTCGGCCCTGGCGGTGTCCCGCTCGTCCCTTAATTCCAGATCACGGGTGATCGCGGCCAGATCAGCCGGCTCGCCCCGCCCGGTCAGCTGCAAATACCGGCGTTTTGCCCGTACCGCCGCCGTTGCGGTTAAAAAGATCTTCAGCCGGGCCGCCGGAAAAACCACCGAACCCATATCACGGCCGTCAGCTACCAGACCCGGTGCCACAGCAAAAGCCCGTTGCCGGGCCAGTAACGCCTGGCGCACCATGGGAAAAGCCGCAATTTTGGACGCCCCGGTGCCAATGGCTTCACTACGGATCAGATCATCCA
>JBOFGM010000048.1:0-3924 GCA_051649105.1 Iodobacter sp.
CTTAGTAGCGGCTGCCGGAGGTCAGTTCATCCTGCAGGCGGTGTAACAGGGCCAGCCGCTGCGGGCTGATGGTGCCTTCTTCCACGCCGGCACGCATGCCGCAGCCGGGCTCCTGGCGGTGACGGCAGTTATGAAAGCGGCAGGTGCCGATCCGCTCTTTGAGTTCTGGAAAATAAGCCGGCAAATCTTGTGCCGTGATATGCGCCAGACCAAAGGATTGCAGGCCGGGAGAATCGATCAGGGCAGAGTCTGCATCCAGATGATAGAAGGTGGCATTGGTGGTGGTGTGTTTACCGGAATCCAGCGCCACCGAGATTTCATTCACACGGGCATTGGCATCCGGCAGCAGGGCATTGGTAATGGTGGATTTACCCATACCCGATTGCCCGACCAGCACCGAAATCTGCCCGGCTAAGCGGGCATGCAAGGGCTCGATATTACCCAGTGCGGAGATTTCGATCAGGTCGTAGCCCAGATTAACAAAATATTGCAGCCGTTCTCTGGCTGCAGCGGCCGATGGCAAATCGCTTTTATTCAGGCAAATCAGCGTTTTAATACCGCCCGCTTCGGCGGCAATGGCACAGCGGCTGATCAGCTCGGTAGAAAAGCTGGGCTCGGAAGCCACCACAATAATCAGCTGCGTAACATTGGCCGCAATCAGCTTGCTTTTCCATGCATCTGAGCGATAAAGCAGGGTTTTACGCTCTAAAACGCGTTCAATCACGGCTTGTTCATCGTTTAAAATCAGAATGTCGACCAGATCGCCACAGGAATAATCGGTTTTTTTTCCACGGGTACTGGCCCGAAGGCGCTGGCCATTGGTGCATTCAATAATATAAGACTTGCCGTGGCTAGCGACGATACGGGCTGTTTCGGTCATAAATGAGCTTTTAAAGTAAGGGCGTCCGAACGGGCGGCGCAAATAAAATCGTTACGGGTCAGACCGCCCGCAGAGTGCGTATTCCAACGGACTTTGCAGCGGCTGAAGGTGACTTCCAGATCCGGGTGATGATCTTGCTGGTTGGCAATCCAGGCAAGAGCATTTACAAACCCGATGGTTTCATAAAAATTCTTAAAACGAAAGGTTTTCTCCATATAGGAATCGGTAACCACCCAGTCCTGAACATCTGTGGAAAGCATTTCTGCTTCGACAGAGCTCAGTTTCATGGCATCGTTTTGGCAGTGTTCTGTGCTGAGTGACATAATTATATTCTCTGTGAAGTTTTAAAAAGCTTATTAGTTCTAGTGAAGCTTCTTCAAAGCTGCAATACGTAATGCTGCCGGCGGGTGACTATCGTAAAACATACTGTGCAGCGGATCAGGCGTCAGTGTGGCAGCATTGCCTTCATAGAGCTTAACCAGGGCATTAATCAGATCCTGAGCAGATTCTTGTTCCGCAGCATAGGCATCCGCCTCATATTCATGTTTGCGTGATGACATGGAGCTGAGCGGGGCAAAAATAAAGGTAAACACCGGCATCACCAAAAAGAATAACAGCAGGGCGGTGGCGGTGGAATTCGTGCTTACGCCAAGTCCCTGATAAAACCAGAGCTCTTGTTTCAGTAAGCCTAAAATCCACAACATGCCCAGCATCAGGCCAAAGGTCCATGCCATGCGTTTGGCAATATGGCGGTGTTTAAAATGGCCTAATTCATGCGCCAGTACGGCGGCCACTTCGCTGCTATTTAAATGTTTCAGCAGGGTATCGAAAAAAACAATTCGTTTGGCGCGGCCAAGACCGGTGAAATAGGCATTGCCATGGCTGGATCTTTTCGAGCCATCCATAATAAAAATACCATTGGTTTTAAAGCCGCAGCGGGTGAGTAATGATTCAATCCGCTCTTTTAATTCCGGATCAGCCAGTGGCTCAAATTTATTAAAAATAGGGGCAATAAAAGCAGGAAAGGCCCACATCAGCAGCAGAGAAAAGCCCACCCAGACGGCCCATACCCACAGCCACCAGTAAGCCCCCATCTGGTCCATCAGCCATAACACCCCCGCCAGAAGGGGCAGGCCAATCACGGCGGCCACGGCGGTGGTTTTAACCGTATCGGTAATAAAAAGCGCGGCGGTCATATTATTAAAACCGTAGGAAGCCTCGATTTTAAAGGTGGAAATCAGGGTAAAGGGCAGGGTAAGCAGGCTGTGCAACAGGGTAATACCGGCAATCAGGGCCACGCCTGCCCAAAGCGGGGAGCTGATCCAGCCCGAAATCAGCTGATTAAGCCATTCAATCCCGCCGCCCAGGGTAAAGGCGGCCAGCAACATCGCCTCAAATAAGGTCACAATCATGCCAAAACGGGTTTTTGCCACGGTGTAATCGGCAGCCCGCTGATGAGAGGCTTGGGTAATATGGGAGCTAAATTCCGCAGGAACACCACCCCGGTGGCGCTTAACGTAGTTAATATGGCGCATTGCCAGCCAGAGTTGCAAAATAACACTGGCTGTTAAGGCAAAGAGAAAGAGGATGGAGAACTGATTAGCGTTCATTTGCAGGTAAAATATCATTTTTTAGCGAATAAGCAGATAAGTATGCCACAAGACAAGAACCGCCTCATCTGGGTTGATATGGAGATGACCGGGCTGGATCCGGAAAAAGAACGAGTCATTGAAATTGCCATCATTATTACCGACAGTGATTTAAATACGGTGGCTGAAGGCCCGGTGCTGGTAGTCCATCAGGATGCCGTGATTTTAGATGCCATGGATGACTGGAATAAAAACACCCATGGCAAATCCGGCCTGATCGACAAGGTGAAAGCATCCACTGTCAGCGAAGCCGAAGCCGAAGCGCAATTGCTGGCCTTTTTAGCCGAATATGTCCCTCAGGGCGCATCGCCTCTGTGCGGTAATTCGGTGCATCAGGATCGTCGCTTTTTAGTGCTCTATATGCCCAAGCTGGAAGAATATTTCCATTATCGCAATCTGGATGTTTCCACGCTGAAAGAGCTGTGCAAACGCTGGAATCCGGAAATGGCTAAGCAATTTAAAAAGCGTGGCGCGCATACGGCACTGGCCGATATTCAAGAATCGATTGATGAATTGAAGTTTTACCGTGAAAACTTTATTCGCCTGCCAGAACAGGCGGCTTAAAGTATTTGGATTGATATTATTGTCTGATGGCCGGGCCGGGAATATGCAATTGCCATTTCCTGGCTGATGCTGTTTAAAAGGTTAATGACCCATGTTGCGATTAGCTACTGAATTAGGCCGTGTGCTGCTGGCGCATGGCCAGAGTGTCACCACCGCAGAATCTTGTACCGGTGGTCTGATTGCCGCGGCCATTACCGAGGTGGCTGGCAGCTCCGCTTGGTTTGAGCGCGGGTTTATTACATATTCTAATGAAGCCAAAATGGATATGCTGGCAGTCCCGCCAGATTTTATTGCCAGGCTGGGGGCCGTGAGTGAGCCGGTCGTGGCAGCCATGGTGCAGGGCGCCTGCAGTCTGGCCAATGCGGAATGGGGCGTGGCGGTCAGCGGTGTTGCCGGGCCGTCAGGCGGCAGTGAGGAAAAGCCAGTGGGTACGGTGTGTTTTGCTTTTGCCAGCCCCACCGGGATTATCACCGAGCAGGAATTATTTGATGGCGACCGCTCAGAAGTGCGTCAGCAAACCGTACGACATGCCCTGATCCGCCTGATTGAGCTGATTGAAGAGACTGACTGAACAGGGATTGACCTGCACGGCGGATTTACCATATTGAGGAAAATAAATGACTACGGTAGTTGTCGTTAAAAAAGGCGATCAGATCGCTATTGCTGCAGACAGCCAGTCTACATTTGGCGATACACGCTTAGGGGCAGGGGACGACGCCTGCTGGAATAAGATTTTTGCCGCGCATGATGGTTATTTCTCGATTGCCGGCAGTGCAGCGCACGATCTGGTCTTGCAAGCAGCGCTTAAAAAAGTAAAAAATCTGGATTTCA
>JBOFGM010000049.1:0-10035 GCA_051649105.1 Iodobacter sp.
GCTGCCTGTTTTGCAAAGCTGACAAAACTTAAAGCCCTGGCGCTGCCGGATGGCCGAATCAACCCCGGCAGCATCCAGAGCCTGTCCGGTCATGAGCTTTATCCGCATCCAGCTGGCCGTTCAGCCCGGATATTGAGCGGGCAGCCCGCCTTACTCAGAACCTGCGATTTACCAAGATAAAAAAAAACGAGGCATTGCCTCGTTTTTTATCCAGAAGCTTAAAGCCCCCAGCGCTGCCGGATGGCCGCTTCAATCCCGGCGGCATCGAGGCCACATTCAGCCAGTTGCACCAGCTGATCCGCATGCTCGATATAACGATCGGCAATACCCAGCTGCAGAACCGGTTTACATAAACCTGCCGCCATCATGTTTTCCAGCACAGCGGAACCCGCTCCGCCCATAACTGAGCCTTCTTCAACGGTCACCAGATAATCATGGGTTTCTGCCAGCCGGGCAATCATGGCGCTGTCGATCGGTTTAACAAAGCGCATATTCACAACCGTGGCATCCAGTGCCTTACCGGCTTCCAGTGCCCCCGCCAGCACCGTACCAAAGGCCAGAATAGCTACTTTACTGCCCTGACGGCGAACTTCAGCCAGCCCCATTGGAATGGCGGTCATCGCCGTCTGCACTTCCACACCGGGCCCGGTGCCACGCGGATAACGCACGGCCGTCGGGCCGTTATGCAGAAAGGCGGTATAGAGCATCTGACGGCATTCATTTTCATCGGCAGGAGTCAGCACCGACATATTAGGAATACAGCGCAAAAAGGCGATATCAAAGGAGCCTGCGTGGGTCGGGCCATCCGCCCCCACCTGACCGGCACGGTCAATGGCAAACACCACCGGCAGATTTTGCAGCGCCACATCATGAATCAGCTGATCGTAGGCGCGCTGCAAGAAAGTAGAATAAATAGCCACAACGGGCTTTAAGCCTTCGCAAGCCAAGCCGCCGGCAAAGGTCACCGCATGCTGTTCGGCAATACCCACATCAAAATAACGATCCGGGTTTTCCTGCTCAAAGCGCACCAGACCCGAGCCTTCACGCATCGCCGGAGTCACCCCGACCAGACGCGAATCCAGCTTGGCCATATCGCAAAGCCAGTCGCCAAACACCTTGGTGTAGCTGATTTTACCGGCCTTGGCACCCTGCATCCCGTCTTCTTTTTCAAACGGTGTCACGGCGTGATATTTAACCGGATCAGCCACGGCCTTTTTATAGCCTTCGCCTTTACGGGTCACCACATGCAAAAACTGCGGGCCTTTCAGCTGCCGGATATTGGATAAGGTGGTAACCAGGGTATCCAGGTCATGACCGTCGATCGGGCCAATATAGTTAAAACCAAACTGCTCAAACATCGTGCCAGGCGTCAGCATGCCTTTAACGTGTTCTTCGCCTTTTTTAGCCAGCTCTTTTAGCGGCGGCACCACATCCAGCACCCGGCCGGAAGCGGTACGAATGCCGTTATAAAACTTGCTGGATAATAATTTGGACAGATAATTGGTCAGGGCACCGACATTAGGTGAAATCGACATTTCATTGTCATTCAGCACCACCAGTAAATTAACGTCGCGTATGCCGCCATTATTCAGCGCCTCAAAAGCCTGACCTGCGGTCATGGCTCCGTCACCGATCACGGCAATCGCATGGCGGTCTTCACCCTTTATTTTTGCGGCCTCGGCAAAACCAAGAGCGGCACCGATGGACGTGCTGGAATGCCCCACGCCAAAGGTATCGTATTCACTTTCTTCCCGTTTGGGAAAACCAGCCAGACCATGCTGCTTACGCATGGTATGCATACGATGACGGCGGCCAGTCAGAATTTTATGCGGATAACTTTGATGCCCCACATCCCAGACCAGACGATCGTAAGGCGTGTTAAAAACATAGTGCAGCGCAACGGTCAGCTCAATCGCACCCAAATTAGATGCAAAATGCCCGCCCGTCTGGCTGACTGAATCTAATAAACAATTGCGCAGCTCATCGGCCAACTGAGGTAATTCTGTCCGGGCCAGCTTTTTAAGATCCAGCGGACAGGACACAGTATCAAGCAAGGGATAACTCATATCGAGTTTCTTCATCAGTTAGAGCGTTCCACAATAAAATCGGCCAGCAGCTCAAGACCACGGGCTTTTTCACCAAAAGGTGCAATCGCAGCCAAAGCCCCGGCTTTTAATTCAGCCGCCTTTTCTTTGGCGCCGGCCAAGCCCAGCAAGGATACATAGGTTGGCTTATTATTGGCGGCATCTTTACCGGCTGTTTTGCCCAAAGTGGCAGAATCGGCTTCTTCGTCCAAAATATCATCGACCACCTGGAAGGCCAGACCAATGCACTTGGCATATAAATCCAGCCGGGCACGGTCTGCATCACTGATGGCGCTGCCACAATAAGAACCAAGTAATACGGCGGCACGAATCAGCGCGCCGGTTTTTAAACCATGCATTTCTTCCAGCTGCGCCAAGCTCAGCGCCTGGCCCACACTGTAAAGATCAATACCCTGCCCGCCACACATGCCAAGACTGCCCGAAGCGCGCGCCAGAATACCGACCATTTTTAACTGGTCAGCCGGATCATTGGCTAAGGTATAAGTGGTTAAGACATCAAAAGCCGCCGTTTGCAGTGCATCTCCGGCCAAAAGCGCGGAAGCTTCACCAAAAGCGATATGACAAGTTGGTTTACCACGGCGCAGCACATCATTATCCATGGCCGGCATATCATCATGCACCAGCGAATAAGCATGGATCAGCTCTACGGCGGCACCGGCATATTGCAGGCGTTCAGCCGGTGCATCGACCACCGCACCCGCCGCAAAGGCCAGCAAAGGCCGCACCCGTTTACCGCCATCCAGAACAGAATAACGCATGGCAGCATGCAATTGATCGGGTATATGTGTTTCTGCAGGTAAAACAGCCGCAAGCGTCTGCTCCATACGCAACTGGACGTCTTGCATCCAGCTTTTAAATTCTAACGTCATTGGTTCTTATCCTGGATAACCGTGGCCGGACGTGCCCCTGCCGGGGATCTGTGCCAAGCATTTCAAATCCAATCTGTTTACCGGTAAGGCAGGCTTAATTGCCGTTTTTATCACCGGCCGGGAAAGGCTTCAGTTCTGCGCCTTCAAGCACACGAATGCGCTGTTCTGCATCGGCGAGGCGGCTTTCACAAAATTGCAGGATCTCTGTACCGCGTTTATAAGTGGTTAATGCTGTTTCCAGCGGCAAATTACCCGCTTCCATTTCAGCAATCAGACGTTCCAGTTCCTGGAGTCCGGACTCAAAACTTTCGGGGGGTTTAGTTGCTTTTGGCATAGTCTAAAAATCCCGGATAAAGGTTGTAAACAATAGCCCTCAGGGGCTGTATCGTCAATGTGGAAAAGGCGCATGCTTCAGTTGCTGCCAGCAGCGCAGTGATTTAATCACAGACAGATAATTGGCGCATTTTCTTTTAATTATTTTGCGGCAATAACGGGTATACCCTGTAATTTGTTGTAAATTTTACATCAAAAGTTATTTATAAAATATTCGGGTTAAAATTAAACGCTATTTATTGATCAGGAATCTGCATGCGTATTGCCTATTTGATCCTTTGTCATGCTCATCCAGAACAATTAGGCCGGCTTTGCCAGCAGCTGGATCAGAACGATGCCTGTTTATATATTCATGCGGATGCCAATACCTCTGCCACTCAGTTTGCCCAAATGCAGGCGGTGGTGCCGGCCGGTGCCCGGTTTATCACGCGGGAGCATTGCCGCTGGGGTGGTTTTTCGCTGGTCAGTGCCAGCTTGCAGCTGATCCGGGCGGCTCTGGCCGATGAATGCGACTATATGGTTTTGTTATCCGCCCAGGATTACCCGCTTAAAACAGCCGGCCAGATAGCCAGAAAACTGGAGCATGCCAGCGGATATATTGAATTTCGCCGTCAGCCGGATCCGGAATTTGATATCCGTTACCGCTATCAGAACTATCATCCTGAACTGTTAAAAGGCACGCTGGCCGGACGCTTGTTGCAAAAAATACAACGCCCGCTGCACCGTGCCGGCTTATTAAAGCGCCCCTTACCCGCCCCTCTGCAAGCGATTTATTCCGGCTCTCAGTGGTGGTGTTTATCGGCCAGAGCCTGTCAGGCATTAATCAGTTTTTGCGACAGCCATCCTGCCGTGGTGAAGTTTTTCCGCAGCACACTGGTCCCTGATGAAATGTTTGTACAAACCATTTTGATGCATACCTTTATTGCCGGCGAATTAGTCAATGATTCGCTGCATCAGCTGGAATGGGAAACCGGGGCCTGGTCGCCACGCACATTTAATTTATCCGATTTGCCTGCTCTGTTAACCAGCCCGGCCCTGTTTGCCAGAAAGTTTTCCCCGGATGGCATACTGACCCAAAAAATAGATGAACATTTAAACATCAGATAATCAGATACTTATAGACCGGAAACTTCCTTAATTAAGGCGGTGATTTCAAAATTTATATCAGATAATAGAGGAGCTTTATTCACAAAAGAGAAAGAGTATGGGTGCATTAATTGGAATGATTTCTAACGAGAATATTCTGAAGAATATCAGTCAGCAACTGAGCCCGATGATTGAGCACAATTATTCCAGTGTCACCCTGTTGACTGATCAAGCAGTCAATCCTGTTCTTTCCTGCCCATTACTGACCTTGCATTTGCATATTGCAGAGCAAACAGCACACAGCGCTTTAATTCGTCTGGACTGGGATAAACCCAATCGCGGCGCTATTGCCACCAGCCGCGACTTTATATCGGTCTGCTGCCGCGGACTGATCGAAAACAGCGAAGCCTTACAAGATAAACTGGCCATGCTGGGTTACCTGCACGATAAAGCAGGCACTGCCCAGCTGGCGGCAGATTTGATCCACTGGCATTACCGCTCTCAACGGGATCTGCAAAAAGCGGTCCATTTAGCGGCTGGCGAAATGGAAGGGGTATATGCGCTGGGTGTCATACTGAAAGACAACCCCGGGCAGCTGGTTTGCACCTCAAGGCACATCCCCCTGTTTATTGCCCATAGCAAAACAGGCAGCGGTTTTTCGGATCATCCCCGGATCTTACAAAATATTGCCCCGGAAATCAGGCGTCTGGAAGCCGGGGATACCGCCTGCTTAACCCGGGATCACTATCAGATTTTAAATCTGCAGGGGCAGCACTGCGAACGGGCAGCAGAAAACCTGCAGCAGGCCACGCTGAAACTGCATGGCTTTTATCACTATATGCAAAAAGAAATTCATGAACAGGCCGCTATTTTTGCCGATACGCTGGACAACACCGGCTGCGATGCCAATCTGGCCCAGTTATTAAGTGGCGAAGCCGCCGGCACACTTTGTAATATAGAAAGCATTACCTTACTTGCCAGCGGCAGCAGCCACCATGCCGCACTGATCTCCCGTTATTGGTTTGAAACCCTGGCGGGCCTGCCCTGCACGGTCGAGCTGGCCAGTGAGTACCGTTACCGGGATGCCGTTCAGCACCACCATACCCTGGTGATTGCAATTTCCCAGTCTGGCGAAACGGCGGACACCATTGCTGCACTGAAATATGCCCGTCAACAAAAGCATCAGCATACACTGGCCATTTCTAATGCTTCTCCCAGTACCCTGATGCAACTGGCAGATTTTCAGCTTTATCTGGCAGCCGGCCCGGAAATTGGCATTACCTCAACCAAAACATTCAGCGCCCAGCTGCTGGCCCTTTATCGCCTGGCGCTCAGCTTTGCTAAATTACGGGATCATCTGACACCCGCAGCGGAAGCGGCTGCCATTAATGATTTACAACGCTTACCCCGCGCAGCCAGCGAGCTGGAAAATATCACCCCGCAATTAAAAGAATGGGCCCAAAAAATATTCAGATGTAAGCAGCTCTTTTTTGTCGGCCGCCATCTGTATTATCCGCTGGCGCAAGAGGCAGCCTTAAAAATGCAGGAAGTGGCCTATATCCATGCTTCCGGCTTTCCGGGAGGAGAGCTGATTCACGGGCCGCTGACCTTAGTTAATAAAGATTTGCCGGTGATTGCCTGCCTGCCGTGGAATCGGTTAACCGAAAAATTGCTGGCTAACTTGCAGGAAGTAAGGGCCAGAGGCGGTGATTTATTTATTTTATCCGATGCCGGGCTGGCTTCTTCCGAGCACTTTAATGTGATTTGTATGAGCAATAATTTGCACGACCTGACCCCGGTTCTGTATGCCATTGCCTTACAAAAACTGGCCTATTACACCGCAATATTGCAAAACAACGATGTGGACACCCCGCGTTTTCTAAGTAAATCTGTAACAAAAGTTTAAGAAAAAAACAGTAAATATAATATTAACGACAGCTAACATTAAGGCGAAAAATGCGAATGACGCTATCGGGCAGCAAAAGATCTACTTGTCATTAAATTGAAACCTATTAGTCATACTCTTCGCGTTTTTTATGTTCCCATTCCTTAGAGACGCCTGATGAAAATGACCACGCAACTAAAATGGGTGAGTGGCTTAACCGTCGCTGCTCTGGTTTTCCTGGCTGGCTGGATGATATGGGAAACCAAAGCACTGGCGCACGACTTTCAAATCAATAACAGCAGCCAGAATGCCGTTTCTTCCCTGAATAAAATCCGCAATACCATGTTGATTATTTCGCGCCTTGATCCTTTGGCCGACAACGCAGCAAGCCGCCTGCAAGCTGCGCAGAAAAATGTACAAGCCGCCGCCCTGCTGATCCGTCCTCATCTGGCAGCGGCCGGCCAGCAGCAACTGGATGCCATGCTGGCAGGACAGTGGCAAAACTATCTGAAGCAATTTCAAAGTGCGGTAACGATTGCGGCAGAAAGCCCGCAAGATGCGCTGAATATCCCGGAACAAATCTATAAAAATGATCTGGAGCCCGCCTTAGCGGTGGTAAATCAGCTGGAAACCACGCTGGAAGAGCGCTCCCGCCAGGCAAACCACACCATTGATCAGCGGATCAGCCAGCTGCTGCTGGCCGTGCTGCTACCTCTTCTGTTCAGCGCCACTTTAATTGTGGCCAGCCAGCTGCATTTTGCCCGTAAGCTGAAAAACCGTTTATCTGCCATGGCCAGCGAAACGGCCAGACTGGAAACAGGAGATTTAACCGGACGGATGGCAGAAACAAGCGATGAAATGGGTGAGCTGGGCCGGGGCATTAACCGCTTTTTAAAACAGCTGGAACACACCCTGCAAGAAGTCAGACAATCTTCACAACTCTCCCGCGATGAAGCCAGCCAGGTCACCCATCTGGCCAAGGCCAATTTTGAAGGGGCCACCCTGCAAACCGGCCATTTACAAGAAATTGGCTCCAGCAGCGCCATGCTGCAAGATTCAATCAGCCAGATCAGTATGCAGGCGCTGCAAACGGCCAGTATCAGCCAGCAATCTTTACAAAGCGTGCAGGCGGCTCATTCTGCGGGCCAGGGTTCCATGCTCAAGCTGCAGGCCCTGACCGATGACTTTTGCCAGATAGAAATCGCCATGCAGGCCTTAACCGGCGCGATACGGCAAATTGTCAGTGTGGCCGGCATGATTGAGGATATTGCCGGGCAGACTAATTTGCTGGCTCTTAATGCGGCCATTGAAGCGGCGCGGGCAGGTGAGCATGGCCGGGGCTTTGCCGTGGTGGCCGATGAAGTGCGTAAGTTATCGCATATGACGGCCGATTCCACCAAAGAAATTCGCCGGATTCTGACCGATACTCAGGCTCGCACGCATGACACGCTGAGCGCCATGCAATCGGCGGCATCCCGGGTGGAAGACTGCCGGATGGATGGCCAGACGATCAGCCAGGCTTTGGGCGAGCTGAATCAGGCGGCCAGCCAGGTCAATCAGATGATGGAAACCATTACGGCCTCGGTGGAGGAACAAGGCGCTTCCAGCGAGGCGATTAACGAGCGCTTGCGTGATATTGGTGGCAATGCGCTTGCCAGCAGCGAGCGCAGTGAAACCATGCTGGGGAAAATGAGTGAGCTGACCCATAAGGCCAATCATCTGGATACTCAGCTGGCATTTTTCCAGTTTCAGCGGGCGGCTGCCTGAGCCTGGCCATAAAAAACCCGGGAATCTTCCCGGGTTATTTTAGCGGCGCTTTTTAAGCACAAACCGCAGTATTTGCATCAGACCCAGACCCACCGCCAGATGCTTTTTCCAGCCTTCAGAGCGCAGAGCCAGCCGGGCCAGTTTCAGCCAACCCAAAACACCGCCCTGTGGCAAACCCACCGATAAACTTTCTTGCATTAAATAAGCCGGTGAGGAGCAGGATTTAATCGCCTGCCGTAAAGCCTGACGCTGCTGTTCGGCTTTCAGCTGTAAAAATTGCTTACGGTAAAAACGCGCTAATTTCATGCCTCGTCCTCCCCGCCACGCAATAGTGCTTTACGATCGCGAGCCAGCTCAGCGCAGGTTGCCGGGAAAAGATCTTCTGCATGCTGCAGGCGATAACGCAGCCAGGCAAAACAAGCCAGCGCGCCGCCCCCGTAAACCAGTAACAGACCCAGCGCCACCGCAATGCGATGACTATCCCAAAAGATAATCAGCAGCAGCACGGCAGCCAACGCGAGGCAAAGCCCACCCAGCACGGCCGCCACAACGCCCAGAATCAGATTGCCCAGAAACCGCTGCAATACATCTTGCAGTTCCAGGCCAAATAATTCCAGGTGAGTGCCGGCCAGACCCAGACCCTGAGCCAGAATCTGTTGTAAGCTTGCCAGAAAGGATTTGGGTTGCGCCACGATTAACGACGCGAAATCAGCATACCCACCAAGGCACCAATTGCAGCCGCAGCACCAATGGCTTGCCATGGATGTTCATGCACATAGGCATCAGTGACCTTGGCGGCTTGTTTTGCCTTAGCCACAGCCACCTGCTCTACTTCCACCAGCCGGGTTTTGGCTGAACGCAGACGCTCCACCGCACGGGCATACAGTGCTTCAGCGTCTTTACCGCCCGCTTGTGAAGCTTCCTGTAATAAGAGTTCTGCTTCTTGCAAAATAACCTGGGATTGGTCGAGTAATGTTTCGCTATTGGTATTCATAAGAAAGGCTCCTTAGAACGATAAGAAAAAGACTGACGCAAACATTTAGCAAAAAACAGACTTTGCTCAGGCAAAGCGCATGGATAAATCCACCGCTTGAATATCTTTAGTCAGCTTACCAATTGAAATCCGCTGCACACCGGTTTCAGCGATGGCTTGCACACTGGCATAACTGACGCCACCAGAAGCTTCTAATACCGCCTGATCGCCGGTTAAAGCTACTGCAGAGCGCAGATCGTCCAGGGTCATATTATCCAGTAAAACCGATGTCGCCCCGGCTTGCAAAGCCTGCTCTAACTCATTCAATGTTTCTACTTCAATTTGAATACTAACATCAGCTGGCGCGAATCTCCTGGCTGTTGTCAGCGCAGTAGCAATATTACCGGCAGCAAGGATATGATTTTCCTTAATCAGAATTCCGTCATATAAACCAAGACGTTGGTTCTGCCCGCCACCAATGGTAACGGCATATTTCTGCGCCAGTCGCATACCGGGTAAAGTCTTGCGGGTATCATAAATTTTTGCGGCAGTATGGGCCACTAAATCCACATAACGCCGTGTTTCTGTAGCAACAGCCGATAAAGTTTGCAGATAATTCAAGGCACTGCGCTCTGCAGTTAATAAGCTGCGGGCAGAACCGGTCATCTGACACAGCACCTGACCCTCCACCACTTGCTCACCTTCCTTAACCTGCCATTGCACCACGGCCTTTGCATCCACCTGACGAAATACTTCATCAAACCAGGCTTGCCCGCACAGTACCGCATCCTGCCGGGCGATCACTGTGGCGCAGGAGGTGGTCTCTTCTGCAATCAGGCGGGCGGTCCAGTCGCACTGGCCAATATCTTCCTGTAAGGCAGCGGCAACCTGAGCGGCAATAAGATGTGAAGCAGGGATCATAGTTTTTCCAAAAAATTATCAATCATCAGTAAAGCGACTTAAACAACCACGGCCACCGGCAGTTCCAGCGGGGCAATGGCGGCGGCCAGCTCGGCC
>JBOFGM010000050.1:0-8451 GCA_051649105.1 Iodobacter sp.
GGTGCCATACTGGGCGATCAGCTGTGCCAGGTAAATATCGAGATGCAAAAAAACGTCAACCGGATTGAATTCCATATTCTCTCTCAAACATAAAAACGCCGACGATAAGCTCGCCGGCGTTATTGTTAACTCACGACAACCGTTATCAGACTACCGCTTCTTCTTTAATCTTAACCGGTTTAACCATGTTTTCACGGGTTACACCCAGCATCAGCAGCAGCGGAGAAGCCACCAGCACCGAAGAATAGATACCAAACACGATACCAATTGTCAGTGCCATTGCAAAACCGTGCAACGCCGCACCACCAAAGACCAGCATAGAAAGCACCATACACTCAGTTGAACCGTGAGTGATAATCGTCCGGCTGATTGTGGCCGTAATGGCATTATCAATGACATGGGGTACGGTTTTACCGCGCAGATTAGGCTTGCGGAAGTTTTCGCGAATCCGGTCAAAAACCACCACCGATTCATTCACCGAATACCCCAGCACCGCCAGAATCCCCGCCAGCACCGTCAGTGTAAACTCCCACTGAAAGAGTGCAAAGCAGCCCAGAATAATAATCACGTCATGCATATTGGCAATCACGGCCGAAACGGCAAAGCGCCATTCAAAACGGATCGCCAGATAAGCAATAATGCCCAGACAAACCAGCGTCAGCGCCGTTAAACCATGCGACAGCAGCTCGCTGCCCACCGAAGGACCAATAAACTCAACCTTGCGCAATTCCACATCGGCGCGATCAGATTTAAGGGTATTGAGCACTTCATTGGATAACTGAGCACTGGTTTTGGTTTTGATATTAGGCAGACGCACCATCACATCACGGGTGGTCCCTAAAGACTGCACCTGAGCTTCGCCGTATTTTAAACCGTCCACCTTATCGCGGATCTGGTTTAAATCCACCGACTGGCTGTAACGCAATTCCATCACGGTGCCACCGGTAAATTCAACGCCCAGATTCAGGCCTTTCATTCCCAGAAAAAACACCGCCAGCACAAAAGTGGCCAGAGAAATCGCCGTTGTGAGCTTGCCGTAGCTCATAAACGGGATATCACGCTTTATATGAAAAAATTCAATCATTGCGCTCTCCCCTTATACAGCCAGCGTCGTAACACGACGGCGACCATAGATCAGGTTAATGATGCCGCGTGAAACAAAGACCGCGCTGTACATCGACGTTAAAATACCAATGCAATGCACCCAGGCAAAACCACGTACCGCGCCGGAACCGAAGATCAGCAGGGCAAGACCCGCAATCAGCGTGGTCACGTTGGAATCCAGAATGGTGGCAAAGGCATGTGCATAACCATTATGAATCGCCGCCTGAGGCGTCATCCCCATTCGCAGCTCTTCACGCACGCGCTCATTAATCAGCACATTGGCATCAATCGCCATACCCAGTGTCAGCGCAATCGCGGCAATACCTGGTAAGGTCAGCGTTACGCCCAGTAAAGACAGCATCGCCAGCAGGAACAGTAAGTTACCCGCCAGAGAAATCGTCGATACCACACCGAATACGCGGTAGTAAATCATCATAAAGACAGAGATCGCCAGGAAGCCATACAGCGTGGAATGGAAACCCTTGCTGATATTGTCTTTACCCAGGCTAGGCCCGATGGTGCGCTCTTCCACGATATTCATAGGAGCGGCTAATGAACCGGCGCGCAACAACAGCGCGGTGTCGTTTGCTTCAGCCACACCCATAGAACCGGAAATCTGTACCCGGCCACCGCCAATTTCAGAGCGGATCACAGGGGCAGTCACCACTTCGCCCTTACCTTTTTCTACCAGTACCATCGCCATGCGCTTACCAATATTTTCTTTGGTCAGCGTTTTAAAGATGGCAGCCCCGGTTGAATCCAGGTTGATATGCACCGCAGCAGAGTTCTGGTCATCAAAGCCCGCTTGCGCGTCATTGATATTATCCCCGGTCAGCTCCACTTCTTTTTTCAGCAAGATAGGACGGTTCTGACCATCGCTGCCACGCTCATTCAGCAGATCGTAGCCAGCAGGCACATTACCGTTCATTGCTTCAGAAAGCTTGGCCTGATCGTCTTCCACCATGCGCACTTCCAGCGTGGCAGTACGGCCCAGAATATCTTTAGCCTTCGATGTATCCTGCACACCCGGCAATTGCACCACGATACGGCCTTCACCCTGCTGCTGAATAATCGGCTCGGCAACACCCAGCTCGTTTACCCGGTTATGCAAGGTGGTGATATTTTGCTTCACCGCATCGTTTTTCAATTGCTGCAAGGCTTCGGCAGAATAAGAAATGACAATCTTATTGTCCACCACATCAATCTGACGCTGCTGCAAGGCTTTGCGCAGTGCTTTTACAGCAGCCTGAGTCGTTTCGACATCACGCAACTGCACTTCCACGCTGTTGCGGGTGCTGACAATGCGGCCGTAGCGAATTTTCTTTTCTTTCAATTCGCGGCGAACATCACCGGCTGTTTTTTCCAGCGCCTTATCTACCGCCGCCTTCATATCGACTTCCAGCAAGAAATGCACACCTCCGCGCAAATCCAGCCCCAGCGACATAGGCTTAGCACCCAGTTTTGTCAGCCAGGAAGGCGTATCAGATAAAAGATTTAAAGCGACGCTATAGTCTTCACCCAGCTTAGCCTGCAATACATCTTTGGCTTTCAGCTGAACTTCAGTGTCTTTAAAGCGGAACTTGACGGAGTTGCCATCGAAGAAAGCATCTTCGGCCTTGATCCCTGCGCCGGTTAAAGCGGCCTCTGCGGTTTGTTGCAGTGCTGCATTCACCTTAACGGTGGCGCGCACACTGGCAATCTGCACAGCAGGGCTTTCGCCAAATAAATTAGGCAGGGTATAGAGCGCAGCCAAGGCAACGGTCAAAAGAATTAAAACGTATTTCCAAATCGGGTAACGATTCATAGCGGGACCCAGAATGCGCAAAAGGCGGCACAGGCCGCCTTATTGGCTTTACTTGTTGTTTTTAATAGTGCCTTTTTCCAAACGAGCTGCAACTGCTGCACGCTGGATTAAGATTTCTACGCCGTCGGCCAGTTCCAGAGTGACATACTGCTCATTCACTTTGGTGATACGACCCAGAATACCGCTGCTGGTTGCAACTTCATCGCCCTTAGCCAAAGCTTCGAGCAGTGCTTTTTGTTCTTTTGCACGTTTCTGTTGCGGACGAATCAACATGAAATAGAACAACACAAAAATCACAATCATTGGAAGGAAAGACATGAAGCTCATTTCTGCCGCCGGTGCGGCGCCTTGAGCAAATGCGGGTGCAATGAACATATGGGGTCGATTCCGTGTTTAATAAAGCAAAGCGGCCCATTCTAGCCGCTGAACCATACAAAATCTACCCGGCTTTTTTGCCCGCAGTCATCAAACTGCATTAAAAGACCAGGCGAAGCCCTCCCGATCCCGTCCTTCAGCTGATTCACCCAAAACCCATTGAACTTTTAAGCGGCTGCAGAGTCGCGGCGCTGCCTTACAAAACGGCCACGAAAGTGCGTAAAGTGGCCGTCGTCGCTCTGAGCTGAGTTCACCGGTTTTACTTAGCCCAAAAACGCTCCAGCCAGCTTTTTTTATGCCAGGCCGCCTGCGCGCCCCGCGATAAAAAGTGCTCGGTATAGCGCTTGTCGCCTTCCATGATATGGTGAGTCAGCCAGTTTCTTAAAAAGTGCATCAACTCAAAAGTAATAGCCTCACCGCCGGCAAGCCGGGTCTGTAAGTCATTCATTTGTTTTATTAAATCTTCATGATGCAGCTTATGCGCATCATATTCAGGGTAGCCAAGAATCCGCATCAGGCTTTCTTCCACCGTAAAATGGGTCCGGGTGTAATCCGCCAGACGCCCCAAAATAGTCACGGATGCTTCACTGCCATGATGCTGACGGATCGCCTCATGCAGCTCATTCAATAAATCAATCAGCACCTTATGCTGCTCATCAATTTCCTGAATCCCTACCGAAAGCTCATCCGTCCACTCAAAAAACATTGCCATTTTTATACTCTCCCTGACAGTTCAGCAAGGATCATGCGGATCTACTGTCATTTACTTATTGATCCGTATCAATATTTAAATAAGCCCAGGGAAAGCCTGAATAAGAAACACTCGCAAAGTCATCCATTTCTATTTCTTTTTTATTAAATACAACAATGCCCTTTTAAAACCGCCAGCCTGGCGTTTTTGCTAATAATAACAACCGGCAATCTCTGCCCCGCGATGTAAAAACGTTCTCAAAAAGGGGGGAGAATGCGACAATGAGCACGAGAACACTTATAGGTAAGAAAAATGCCCTGGCAAGAATTACGCATCACCACCGAATCCTCCCTTGCGGAACGCTTTTCCGACGCCCTGTTTGACCTGGGCGCGCTGTCCGTCAGCGTTGAAGATGCCGCTGCAGGCACCGATGCAGAAAAACCTATTTTTGGTGAGCCCGGTGAGCCTGTTGACCAGATGTGGGAAAACAGCGTGGTGCTCGCTTTATTTGATGAAGAAATCGACACCACTCTGGTGGTTACCGCAGCCAGCAATGCGTTAAAACTGCCCGTGCCTTCTTATGATGTGGTGCGCGTTGAAGAGCAGGACTGGGTACGCCTGACCCAGTCGCAATTTAACCCAATCCCTATTTCTGACCGTTTGTGGATCACCCCGACCTGGCACGACTGCCCGGACGCTGGTGCCATCAGCATTCAGCTTGATCCGGGTCTGGCTTTTGGTACCGGCAGCCACCCTACCACCCGTCTGTGCCTGAAATGGCTGGACAGCAATCTGGCCGGCGCTGAAAAGGTGCTGGATTATGGTTGTGGTTCAGGCATTTTAGCCATTGCCGCGCTGAAATTAGGCGCAGTCTCTGCAGCTGGTGTGGATATTGACCCGCAGGCGATGACCGCTTCCAGACAAAATGCCGAACAAAATAATGTAGCGGCGCAGTTTTATTTATCCAATGCCGAGCCAACAGACACCTACGATGTGGTGATTGCCAATATTCTGACTAATCCGCTGAAAGCCTTAGCCCCGATGCTGGCGGCAAAAGTCCGCATTGATGGCCGCATTGCGCTGTCGGGTATTCTGGCAGAACAGGCGGATGATGTGATTGCCATTTACAGCCAGTGGTTTGCCATGAATGCCCCACAAACGGAAGATGGCTGGGTTTGTTTATCAGGCATCCGTAAATAGGTCTGGCATGAACGATATTACCCGTTGCCCTAACTGCCAGACTGCGTTCCGGGTTACCGAAACGCAGCTGCAGGCCCATAAGGGCAAGGTTCGCTGTGGACGCTGCGCCTTTGTCTTTAATGCCAGAGAATGCATCGAAGCCGAACCGGCAACGGCTGCTGTCGCCCCGGTGGCGGAGACCACTCCGCTGCCGGATGCAGCCAGCAGCAAAATCGCTGACGATTTACCCGCTGATCGTGCAACACCGGTAACGCCGCAGCCATTCGTCGCCAAAGCAACTCCGCCCGCAGCTATTCCGGCGGAGATCCTGCACAAAAGGTCGCAACCATCCGTTGCCAATGAAACCCGGGGTGCGGATATTCCGGCGGATATCCTGCCCGATACGCGGCCACCCGCTGCTAAAGAAACCCCGGTCGCCGATATTCCGGCAGATATTTCCCCCGATACGCGGCCATCCGCTGCTAAAGAAACCCCGGTTGCCGATATTCCGGCAGATATCCTGCCCGATACGCTGCCATCCGCTGTCGAAGAAATGCAGGCTGCTGACTTGCCAGCTGAAATCCGGCAATCACCAAGGCCACAGCCGTCAGCACACCAGGAAGCCCCTATCGCAGAGGTAGCGGCAGATATCCCGTTGCCGGAGGAAGCCGCTAAAGCCCCGGATTTACCGGAAGAGGCTCCCTTGCCACAACGGCCGAAGCGGATCGTGGCCGAGACGGAAGCTGCCGTTGATTTTTCTGCTATCGGGCTTTCGGTGAACAGTGAAGTAGCAGATGAAACGCCCCAGCCTGTCGCAGAGCCAATCCCTCAGGGCGGATATCATCCGATTTATACCGAAGATGACGACCTGCTGCTGCCGGCCCCTCCTGTTTCCGGATGGCAATGGTTTTTTGCCATCATGGCGGTGATTTTGGGGTTGAGCCTGACCGGGCAAATGATTTATCAGCAGCGCACTGCCATTTCAATGGAACTGCCATGGCTGCGCCCCAAACTGATCTCGGCCTGTCAGACGCTGGGCTGCACCATGCCCTTGCCGCAAAATGCAGAGCTGCTGCGCTCTGAATGGTCTGAGCTGAGCTATGTACCAGAATTTCCAAGCATTATTCAGCTGAATGCAACACTGCGAAATCTGGCGCAGTACGAGCAGGCCTTGCCGCTCCTGGAAGTGACGCTGACCGATGACCAGGAAAGAGTGGTACTGAAAAAAGTGTTTAAACCGGCTGAATACCTGATCAGCCAGGAGAAAAACCGCCGGCAGTTTAATGCGCAGGATGATTTACGGGCCTTTTTACAAATTGATTTAGGCGAGCTGCATTCAACGGCCTACTCGATTTACTGGTTTTACCCCTGATCCGGGCTTTGTACCGGGCGGGCAGAGGGCTATAGTATCTGGAATTAAACGGGACAAACTTTAACTAGCCTATAGGATCGGTCATGGCCACTATTTTGCTCAACCATACAGAAATCAATGTTGCGGGCCATTTTCCCGTCGTTGGCGAAGATGCGCATAGTTTTCTTTTAGTCGATTCAGGTCTGATTGACGTCCCGCTGTCGCGCTTTGCCGGCAAACGGAAAGCCATTGCTATTATTCCAAGTATTGACAGTGCCATTGGCCTGAATATTGCACGCCAGCTGGAATATATCTCTGCCGGCTGGCCTGATGTGGTGGTTCTGGTGATCTCTGTCGACACGCCTTATGCACTGGCCCGGGCGATGGAACAAGAGCACTTTCGCCGCATCCAGCTGCTCTGTACCCTGCGTGGCCGTGATTTCCATAAAGACTATGGCGTGATGATCACCGATGTGCCCCTTTCCGGCCTGATGGCAACCGCACTGATCGGACTGGATAGCGACGATAAAGTGGTTTACAGCGAGCTGGTCGCCGATTTGAGCTTTGAGCCGGATTATGGCGCACTGGCAGAATGCCTGTTGCCACCGCCCGAGGAAGAAGAAGAGCTGCTGCCCGATCTGGAACCGGATCAACCAGGTAAATAAGGTCACCCGGGAGGCTCAGTGGCAATCCTCTGCTTGCCCCTGAGCGCGTCGCAATAGATAATTCATATTGCAATTAAAACATTAATAGTAATAACTGGAGATCATCTATGTCTGCTGTAACTTTGGGTGGCAATGCCATCGAAATCAAAGGTTCATTCCCCGCTGTTGGCGCTAAGGCGGCCGATTTTAGTCTGGTAGCAAAAGATCTGTCTGATGCAACATTGGCGACCTTTGCCGGCAAGCGCAAAATTCTGAATATTTTCCCAAGTGTGGATACCGGTGTATGCGCAACTTCCGTGCGTCACTTTAACCAAACCGCCGCTGGTCTGGAAAACACCGTGGTTCTGTGTATTTCTGCCGATCTGCCCTTTGCTCAAAGCCGTTTCTGCGGCGCAGAAGGCCTGGATAATGTAGTGACCTTATCGACCATGCGCGGCCGTGATTTCTTAAGCAACTACGGCGTGGAAATTGTCAGCGGCCCGCTGGCGGGCGTTTCAGCCCGTGCCGTGGTGGTACTGGATGAAAATGATCAGGTATTACATGCTGAATTAGTGTCTGAAATTAAAGACGAGCCAAATTACAGCGCAGCCCTGGCAGTACTGTAAGTCTGAATCTTAGCTGTAAAGCCGCACCCTGCCGGTGCGGCTTTATGCATTTTAAAGCCCGTGTTTTAATTTGCGTTTTTTCCTGCCGTCCAGCCTGAAGCGTTTAACTTTTATGTGGCCAATCGAATTTTTCTCCAGCCAGGCGCCCTTTGCGCCCATCCTGCCCTTTTTACAGCAATTCAAGCACTTTCCCGCATGGCACGACTGGGATGCGCTGGGCCCTGTCGCCAGCAACCGCCATGGCTTGCCCATTCGTTTTGTGGATCCGGACACGCTCAGCGAATATTACGAAATAGCCATTGATCGCTATGGCCATGTTTCCACCCGCAGTGACAACTGGCACGATTGCTTTAATGCTCTGATCTGGTGTGCTTTTCCACAGAGCAAAGCCGCCATTACCGCGCTGCATATGCGCCACTTTAAGCCGGATCATCCGCGCGGGCCGGCCAGAGATGCCGCCACCTTATTTGATGAATGCGGGCTGATATTGCCCTATTGCGATGATGAGCTGTTGCAGCTGCTGACGGACCATCAATGGCAGACCCTATTTCAGACCCGCCGCGCCGATTGGGGATTAAAAATCGGGGCCATCAGCTTTGGCCATGCCAATTATGAAAATCTGTTGCAACCCTTTATGGGTTTAACCGGAAAATGCTGGCCGGTCAAAGTCAGTGCAG
>JBOFGM010000051.1:0-5509 GCA_051649105.1 Iodobacter sp.
TGCCTGCTGCAAGGCCGCTACGCATTGGCCATCCAGCCGGCCAGAAGCCACTTCATGCTGCAACTCGGCAAAGACCTTTTCCTCATCCCAGGCTTGCTTATAAGGGCGATGGTTGGTCAGGGCGTCGTAAACATCGGCCACCGCCACAATCCGCGCTTCCAGCGGAATAGCGACCATCAGCAAGCCACGGGGATAACCAGAACCATCGCCGCGCTCATGGTGGCTGGCCACAATATTGCGCATCACCTGAGTGGCCAGATTTTCCGGCATACTTAAACCAAAAATAATCTGGTCGATCAGGCTTTCCCCCATTGCCACATGCTGGCGCATCACCTGCCATTCGGCGTCGTCCAGCGGGCCGGGCTTAAATAAAATCCGGTCTGGCACGCCCACTTTGCCAATATCATGCAAGGGGGCAAACAGGCAGACATATTCTACAAATTCATCCGGCAGGCCGTTTGCAGGTGCCAGCACGCGGGCAATCAGCCTGGAAAAACCGGCCATCCGCTCCAGATGATTACCGGTTTCCAAATCCCTGACCCGGGCCATATCGCTGGCAATATGCACCGTGCCAATCAGGCTGCGCACAGCGGTGAGCTGTAATAAATAGAGCTGGGCGATCAGGCTGGTAAAAATATCCAGAAAGCTGGCAGAGTCCTCGGTAAAAAACGCGGCCTGTCTGGAATCAAAAAACACAAAACCAGCCAGTTCCTCATTCTGATAAACCGGTACGGTATAGCTGGATAAATAGCCTTTTTCCTTCAGCCATTCGGTGTGTTCCGCCGGCTGAGAAAATGTACCGCCAATATTTTGCACAATCCGCGATTCATGCAGGCGGGCCAGCTGCACTAAAGAAGGCACATCCTGCAAACGGGCCTCATAAGCCACCAGCGCCACGCCATCCAGATTACTGCTGACAAAGGTTTTGAGCATATCGCTGAGCGGGTCATAAATGGCCAGCGCCACCCGGTCTACCCCGCTGTAGCGCGATGCAATCACCCGATGAATGGTGGCCACACTTTCGGTCATGCTTTTGGATGAGGGTCCCAGCTTTAAAAACTGTGGGATGGCATTTTGCATACAGGGCCTCGCAGAACATCAACGGCAACTGGCGTTTAATAACCACACTGTATTGAACAATAGTTTCAAGCTAAATCCACAACAAGATATATTTTTGTAATGAAGCCGGAAGCGAGAAGTAAACCGTCATTTAAAAAATAATTTGTAAGGCATTGCTCAATAAAGAGCAATAAATAGCTCTTTGGCATATATTTCAAAAAGCCGGGATATCCATTGGCGTTCAGATCTGACTTAAATTCTATTTATTTCACAACAGACACAACCCGATGCCAAAGCAGCGCTATTCTTTATCTGTATTTATAAAGCCGCCCGATTTCGGGCCTCAGGGCTGATCACGCAATGAAAATAGTCGCTTATTTGCTCTGCTGGCTGGCACTCACGCCCTGGGCGCTGGCAAATCAGGTTTGCATAAGGCCCCTGACCGTCGGCTGGGACACATGGCCGCCCTATCATATGCAGGATAAAAAGGGGCAGATGCAGGGCTATGCCGTTGAAATACTGAATGAAATGAGCCAGAGAGCCGGTTGTTCGCTGATCTTTCGTCAAACGCCCTGGACACGCAGCCTGAAAGAGCTGGCCAGCGGTGAAACCGATATTGTGATGGAAGCCTTGCAAACGCCGGAGCGCGAAAAAACTGCCCGCTTTTCTCTGCCCTACAGCCCCACGCTGATCCGCCTGTGGGTCAGAGAAAAAGACGCCTTGCAATGGAAGTTTCAAACGCTGGAAGAATTAAGCAAGCTGGCCCCTTTTCCGATCGGAGTGGTGCGCAGCGACAGTTATGGCCCGGAGCTGGACCAGTGGTTAAAACAACCTCCACCCGGGATTCGCACCGATCCGGCCCCCACGGTTAAATCCAACCTGCTGAAACTGGCCTATGGCCGGGTCCCCATCATTGTGGGTAATGAAGCCGTGATGCAGGCGGTTTTAGCCGGAATGCCCGACAAAACCCCTATTATTCCGCTGCCCCCGCAATGGCATATTCAGGATGCGCATTTTGCATTCAGCCGCCGCAGTGTGGATGAAACCACCTTTATGGCCTTTCAGCAGGCACTGGAAAGTATGCAGCGGGATAAAACCTATGCCCGAATTTACCAAAAATACTTTCCTGCCCCACTGAACCGCCCGGCAAAAAACTGACTCAGGCTTATCGCCGCCCTCCCCGCCAGACCGGCACCGGCGCTTTGGCTGGTAATAAATCACAGACGTGTTTTTTATGCAAAAACGGTGTATTTGCAAAGAAAAAAGCCATGATCTGCAGATTTTTTTAATAAAAAAAGATGCAAGAGCCAAGCCGGAGATAAATCAGAGGAAGATAAAACAGGAAATATTCAGATATTTAATTGCCATAAACCGCTTATGATTTATGCACAATAAATAAAAAAGAAGTTAACCAAAGGATGTTAACTATTTGATTTGATTGGTGCGCCCAGTAGGAATCGAACCTACGACCTTCAGCTTCGGAAACTGACACTCTATCCAACTGAGCTATGAGCGCACTGCAAGAAGGAGCGAATAATAACGTGTTTATGCGCATCAGTCTACTTGTAGTCTTTGTGACTAACGATAAAATGTCGGTATAATCGCCCTCCATAATAAATGGTTTTATTTCCACACACATGAACGTACATAAAAAGGGATGACAATGAGCGGTAGCAACGTGAAAGCGTCAAAGAGCATCGCTGGCATAATTCTGGCGGCAGTGATTGGGGTACTGCTATTTGGTTATCTGCTTTTCAAGCTGTTTACTTCTGGCAGTGGTGTGGATGTAACCCGTACCACCTTAAGTAATGAAGCGGTTTCTGCCCGTCTGCAGCCTGTTGGCTCAATTAAAATCGTTGATGGCGGCCCTCCGGGCTCACGCAGCGGTAAATCAGTTTACGAAGCACTCTGTATTTCCTGTCATGCCACCGGGCTGTCCGGTTCACCTAAGTTTGCCGATGCTGCAGCCTGGGCTCCGCGGATTGCCCAGGGCTTTGAAACCCTGTGGACGCACGCTATTGGCGGCTTTAATGCCATGCCAGCCAAGGGTGGTGGTACGGATCTGACCGACGATGAAGTAAAACGTGCGGTTGCCTTTATGGCCAATGCAGCAGGTGCCAAGTTTGAAGAGCCTAAAGTAGCGGGTGCAGCCACTGCAGCGGTTGATCCGGCGACCAAGGGTAAAGAAATTTATGACTCCGTCTGTATGGCTTGCCATGCAGCCGGCGTGGCTGGCGCACCGAAATTTGGTGATAAAGCCGCCTGGGCTCCCCGCCTGAAAGACGGTGTGGACAGCGCCATTGCCATTGGTATGAAAGGCCTGAACGCAATGCCTGCCAAGGGTGGTTACAGCGGCTCAGATGAAGAATTCGCTGCTGCAGCGCATTACCTCATCAACAGCAGCAAGTAATTCAGTAGTATTGAATTTAAAAAGCGGGCAGCAATGCCCGCTTTTTTGCGTCTGTCATGGCTATTTTTTCCCTTGTCAGCACCACCTGCTTCGCCCAAAATGCCTGCTTCACCATGCCATTGGCTTAAAACTATTTTAAGTAACAATGGCCTGTGCCGTATTTCTTCCGGGTTTCCGATACGGTATTTGTCTGTCAGCCCGTGGTGTGCAAGGCACGATTATGTTGAGTTATTGGTTAGTATTAGGCGTCGCGGTATTTACTGAAATTGTCTGGGCTTTATCTTTAAAATATATTCAGTTACATCCCAATCCCTGGGCGGTGGCAGGATCGGTGGCTTTATCTTTTATTAATATGGCACTGCTTTCTTATGCCATGAAAGGCATCCCGGCCGGCACCGCTTATGCAATCTGGACAGGTTTAGGCGCAGTAGGGGTTACCATTGGCGGCATTATGCTGTTTGGTGATCCACTGGGCTCCACCCGGATTTTCTTTTTATGCTTAATTGTCAGCGGAGTGGTTGGCCTGAAAATGGCGAGTTAATACCCGCTCATGGCAGCCATTGTTTTAAATAAAATGCGGCTTAAATGGCCGCATTTTTATTGGGCAAACGCTTTAGAATAAATAAAAAATCAGCCCTGTCATTGGTGCGTTTCGTGGCATCCTGCAAACATACTTTTATACTTCTTATTGCGTATGCTTCTGATCTATTTCTAGCCTTGATTTACTGGTACATTCCAGCCCCATACTCACTCTCCATACTAGCTTTAAGCTGAAGATAATTAGCAATTTGACAGCCTGCCCCAGTAAGAATTACTGAAATTTTAGCAATTACCTCACGCACATTTCTCAAATTAATATGAGTAATTCCAGGAAGTGAAGGGTTACCATCTTTATCTTCTGGATAGCGAAAGGCCATTGAAGTTGGATCAACTTTCGAAAAATCACATATTAAGCGTCCAATTTCTTTCAATTCAACAACAGAATCATCTGGCTCAATACTCAGCAGAAGTTTATGACAAGTTTCCCATAAATGATTAATTTTATGATGCTTTGGAAAATCGCCTTCAATGTCTGTGAGCTGCATTGCCATACGAATTAAATCTTTTAGCGCCAATTCAAGGTACTGCCGGTAAAGAAAAAGTACCGGATATACTAATGTATCCTGACCTGCGCGGCGTTCCTCGACACTATTAACTAATAAATCAGCAGCTTCTTTATAGCCTGCAGCATAAAGCCCCAAACCATCATGGCAAAAATTAAGACAAGCATTATTCCACCAGTCATTCTGCACCATAAAAAGGTGATCTTCTGAAGATGGAAGACCAGGACTTTGTAGAAATTCTTCGGGCTCAAATATGGGTTTAAAATCTGACATATAGTCCTCTGACAAGATGTAGATAGCAAAAATGAAAAAGCACCAGCACCTTAGGTGTAAAAAAATAACTCAACCCAATAAATAGCATTGTGCAATCTGGCTCGCAAAACAATTAAACGCACTTTACTCATTCAGACAATCCACTGCACTTCATTTATTACTCCAGCACTCATTCCCCCAGACGTAAAAAAAGGCCTGTTTAAATAAACAGGCCTTTGGTTTTGCTAATGCTTTAAGCTTTTGGCACGGCCGCCATGGCGTCGACCAGTAATTCCCAGAATGACGCCACTGAAGCAATTTCCACTCGCTCATCCGGGGAATGGGCACCGTGAATGGTCGGGCCAAAGGACACCATATCCAGCTCAGGATAAATGGCACCTAATAAGCCACATTCCAGCCCGGCATGAATCACTTTAACCACCGGTTCGCTACCGTAGCGCTTTTTATAAACTTGCTGCACCAGCGCCAGGGCGGTGGAATTAAGATCCGGATTCCAGCCTGGATACTCGCCTTCTTCTTCCACCACGCAGCCACCTAAATGCCCGACGGCGGTAATGGCATCGGCCAGCTCGCGCATACGGATATTTTTAAGCGAGCGCACCATCAGCACCGCTTCGAAGCGACCGTTTTCCATTTTAACCACACCCAGATTATTGGATGTTTC
>JBOFGM010000052.1:0-3571 GCA_051649105.1 Iodobacter sp.
GATGTGGCGGCCGTGCTGCTGGATCTGGCTCCCAAGTATCAGGTGATTCTGGCCCCGCATACCGCGGCGGCTAAAAGCGCCTTGCCACGCGTTGCGGCGCTGCTGGATGTGGCCATGATCAGCGATGTGATCGCAATTACCGCGCCAGCCACTTATACTCGCCCGACTTATGCCGGCAGTGTGCTCACTACCGTGGAAAGCTTGGATGCGGTGCAAGTGCTCACCGTGCGAGCCACCAGTTTTGCAGCTGCCGGTCATGGTGCTGCCGCTGCCGTGGTCAGCCATGCGGCACCCGCAGTGCAAACGGTGTCCCGTTTTGTATCCGCTACGCATACCGTCAGCGATCGCCCTGAGCTGGCTTCTGCCAGCGTGGTGATTACCGGTGGTCGTCCGCTGGAAACCCGTTTTGATGCTTTATTATCGCCTTTAGCCGCGAAGCTCGGCGCTGCCATGGGTGCGACCCGTGCCGCGGTGGATGCGGGTTATGCACCCAATGATATCCAGGTGGGCCAGACGGGTACGGTGGTGGCTCCTGAGCTCTATATCGCCGTGGGTGTGTCGGGCGCAGCCCAGCACTTGGCCGGGATGAAAGACAGCAAGGTGATTGTGGCGATTAACCTGGATCCCGATGCTGCTATTTTCCAGGTTGCTGACTTTGGTCTGGTGGCAGATTTATTTGAAGCAGTACCGGCACTGACTGCCGCGCTGAATTGATATTAAAGAGAAAAATATGAGTGCTTTTGCTACTGAACGCGTTTTATCTGTCCGTCACTGGAACGATACCCTGTTCAGCTTTACCACGACACGCAATGATTCGCTGCGTTTTGAAAATGGCCAGTTTGTCATGATTGGTCTGGAAGTCGATGGCAAGCCGCTGATGCGTGCTTATTCGATTGCCAGTGCTAATTACTCCGAAACACTGGAGTTCTTCAGTATTAAGGTACAAGATGGCCCGCTGACTTCCCGTTTGCAGCATTTAAAAGAAGGCGATCCGCTGCTGGTCAGCCGTAAACCTACCGGCACGCTGGTATTAAGCGATTTAAAACCGGGTAAAAATCTGTATTACCTGTCCACAGGTACGGGTCTGGCTCCCTTTATGAGCCTGATTCAGGATCCGGAAGCCTACGAGCAATACGATAAAATTATTCTGGTTCATGGCGTGCGTACTGTCAGCGAATTGGCTTATACCGATTTTATTGAAAAAGAACTGCCTAATAATGAGTTCTTTGGTGAAGAAGTCAGAAAAAAGCTGATTTATTATCCAACGGTAACGCGTGAGCCATTCCGTAATCAAGGTCGTTTAACCGATTTATTTGAGTCCGGTAAGCTGGAACGCGATATCGGTTTGCCTCCGCTTAATCCGGAAACAGACCGTGCCATGTTGTGCGGCAGCCCTGCGATGCTGAAAGACACTTGCGCCTTGCTCGATGCCCGTGGTTTCCAGGTTTCCAAGCGAATTGGTCAGCCTGGTGATTATGTAATTGAACGCGCGTTTGTTGAGAAATAAACTGATTTAATCTGCAATGGATTAAGTGTTGTAAAAAGCAAAATAATCGAAAGATTGTTTTGCTTTTTTTTTGGCAAAAAATAACCGGAATAAAGGCGCAAGGGCGGATTGGGTCATCCGGCACTGACCGGGCGGGCTGGTGGTGCAGCAAGGGTTTAAAATTCTGTAAGGCGTTAAAATACTCTGTAGTTCTATATTTTGATGGCTTCTGCCCGGTTTTATGCGATCTTCCGCCATAATTAGCCGGCATCAAGCGGTAATATTTACATTTGTAGTGCATGACATATGGTTGTAGATTGTTTTACTTACTCGTTATTTAATACGTTGTTATTTTTGAAAATATTAACGTAAGTATTTATGGGCGTGTAAAACAGAGCTCACTTTGGTTTGCAATAGCCGATAAAACAGATAAAACCATGATGGTTTTCATGCTCCGGCATGAGGCAATCCACTTCTGTTGATTCATATTAAACATAAAGAAATGGGGCCTGATTGGCAGTCCCTGATTAATTGTATCGATTAATCATTGATATCCATGACTCAGTATTAAAAGCCGCCGTATTAAATACGTGTGGCTGCCTTCCCTTGTTTATTTAAAAAAGAGATTTATATGCGTTGCATATTATGCTTTATTTTATTGCTGGCCAGCCCATCCTGGGCTGCCTGGGATGTGCATCAGGGGCAATTAGCCAATGGCTTTAAGTATGTGATTAAAAAAAGCGATCAACCGGCGGGTAAAGTTGAAATTCGTCTGGTGGTTAAAGTGGGGTCCCGGCATGAGGCTGAAGATGAAAAAGGCATTGCCCATTTAGTTGAACATATGGCTTTTCGGCGCAGCACGCATTTTGCCGCGGGGGAGATCGCTGCCTTTTTAAATAGCCAGGGTATGCGCTGGAGTAATGACAGTAATGCGTTCACCACCTGGGAGCACACCGTCTACCAGCTGAGGAGCAATAGCAGCGATATGGATAAAGCGCTGTTATTAAGCCGCGACTGGGCTGGCGGTATTCAGTTCAATGCGGGCGAACTGGCGTTGGAGCGCAAAATTGTGCTCGATGAAATGCGGCTGCAACAAAATGCCCAAAGAAGTGTGGTGGAGTATCTGGATCTGTTTTATCCCGGGCGCGAATACAGCCAGCGGATGCCGATTGGGGACGCCAGTGTGATCGAAAACCTTCCATCAGCACGTATCGCTGGTTTTTATCACCGCCATTATATTGCGCCACGCATGACCTTGCTGGTGGTGGGCGATGTGGATGAAGCCGCGGTGGAAAAGATCATTAAGGCGCGGTTTGCCTCGGTTGCTGCCGGCCCGGTGCCCGCTGAGCCTGCTAAAGCGCAGCCGGCACGCCAAAGGCTGCTGCATACAGATTATAAGGCGCTGGGTTTTAATAACAGCTTTGTGTCCTGGGGCTGGGTGGAAGAGTGGGATGGGGTCAGCACCGGGGCGGGGATGCAGCGGGATCATTTGCGTTTTCTGTTGCTTTCCATTCTGGAGCGTCGTTTAAAGGCAAAAAGTAATACCGGGAATTATTCAGATGCGGTTATGTTCCGTGAAGATAGCATTCCCCATTTACAAATCTGGACACTCGTGGCGCTTCCGGCGGCAGAAAAGGCCGGCAGCGCGCTGGAAGAGCTGAGGAGTGTGGTTGAGCAGGCCAGGCGCACCGGGTTTTCTGCACAGGAAATCGATGAAGTACGCCAGCTTATGTCCGGTAATGAGGAGGCCTTAGCAAAACGAGTGCACGGACAGGCAGATCTGATGGCTTATTTTCAGTCTGTCGCCACTGAGGGCGGACATATTGAGTCGCCTGAACAGCGTTTACAGGGCTGGAATGCGGCGATGAAACTGGCAACCCCGGCGCGTTTGCAGGCCGAGCTGGATACCCTGATGAAAAGCCCGGGCCAGCTGATTAAAATCATGCGCTCTCCTAATGACAGCAGCACCCCGTTTGGTTATTTCACCGAAGAGGATATTGAGCAGATGGACTTGCGGGTGCAAAAGCAAGTGTTTGAGCCCTGGGTGCATCAGGAGAGTACCGGCAAACTGCTGGAAACACCGCC
>JBOFGM010000053.1:0-4313 GCA_051649105.1 Iodobacter sp.
AGTCGGCAGCAGAGTATCGCTGACGAACTTTGATCAAAAGGCTATGGTAATCCCCATTTTTAAGCTCACTTAAAAGTAGCGTTCAGCCATGTAAAGCCAGTGGCTTACTGTAAACGGATGAGTGAGCGATTTTATCTGCAAAAAAGCAGACAAATCATTGGCGGGCTGCCGGATTTTGTCCTAAGCTCGCCTTTTTGCATGAATTGGCCAAAACCGTGCTGTTGCGTAAACTCTCCCCTGTTTTGCTTTGCTCTTTGCTGGCAGCCTGTGCCAGCGCACCCGTGATCACACCGGCTCCCCCTGTCGTGGCAACGCCAGAACCGGCCCCGGTCATTATCGTTACACCAGCACCGACGCCAACGCCCGCTCCCCTGCCGCCACCCGTCGTGGTCGCACCGCCGCCGCCGGCGGTGAAATCCATCAGCCAGCTGGAAGCGCAGGCCATGGTGAATAAACTGCTGCCGCAAAAAATAAGTGAGCGCAACGGTTGGAAAAATGAGTTGGTGGATGCCTTTACCGCACTTAAAATTCCTTACACTCCCGAATACTTTTGCGCCGTAATGGCGGTGATTGAGCAAGAATCCAGCTGGAAAGGCGATCCGCCCGTGCCAGGCCTTGGCAAAATCGTGTGGAAGCAAGTAGAAGAGAAAGCCGGCAAATATCATATTCCGCTGATTGCCGTGCAAACCGCCCTGCTTAAAAGCTCTCCGGACGGGCGCAGCTATAAAGAGCGCATCGACAAGCTGCAAACCGAAGGCCAGATGAATGCCGTTTTTGAAGATTTAGCCAACGATACCCGCCGCCTGAATCTGCCTTTTAATATGCATAATCCAATCCGCACCGGCGGGCCAATGCAGGTCAGCGTGGAATTTGCCGAAAGCCATGTACGGGCCTGGCCTTATCCCTATGCCCGCCGCAGCAGCGTACGCAATGAAGTCTTTACCCGCAAAGGCGGCATCTACTTTGGTACGGCCATTTTGATGCAATATCCCGCGCCTTACAGCAAAATGATTTATCGCTTTGCCGACTTTAATGCCGGGCGTTATTCCAGCCGCAATGCGGCCTTTCAGGCCGCTGTGAATAAGCTGGCCGGTGATGATATGGATTTAGACGGTGATTTATTACGCTACACCAATGGATTCCCGGCCAGCCAAACCAGCGGCACCGAGAAAGCCCTGCAAAAAATGAATAAACGCCTTGGCATGAGTAATGATGAAATTCGCCGTGACTTATTGCTGGAAAAAGTCACCGGTTTTGGCCAAAGCCCGCTGTTTCAACGGGTCTTTACCCTGGCCGGCAATCCACCGCGGGAAATGATGCCGCAAATCAATTTACACAGCCCTAAAATCACCCGCAAACTCACCACAGAATGGTTTGCCAAAAAAGTGGATGTTCGCTACCAAAGCTGTCTGGCACGGCAATAAATCTGCCACTTTAAAAGCAGAATTCAGGCCTTCTGAATTCTGCAAGACAGCTTCAGCCGCCCGGTCCGCCGGGCGGATTTCTTTGGGCCACGGCTCAGCCCATAAAGCGCACATGACCAGAACCCCTTCTTGAAATTTATAAAATCGGTAAGCCTGATACCAGCTGCGCAACAGATTACCCGGAGCATGCACCAAATAATGACACGCCCATAAAAAAGCAATTAGGATGTAACTTTGCCAGTATGCCGGGTGAGTATTTTGAAAAATATAAAATTCCGGACCACCTGCGCTGTGGTGGTTTTTATACTGGCGGCCACTTTTTTACTGATTTTAAATTTTGAACGTGAAGCACAGCTTTTAATTACCAACTTCAACTCCCCGGCGCAAAGACAGGCACTGAAAGAGGCCCGCTCGGGCAATAAAGAATTCAGCTATATAGAAAAAGCGGTCAGCAATTATCAGGAACACCCCACCGCCGAAAACCTGCAAGACATCAAAACGCAGTTTGAATCGTTTTCAAAATTACTCAGTGCGTATAAAAACAACCGCTACTATGAGCTGACCTCGGATAATCCGGTTTTTGCAAAAAATCTGCTTTTACTATCGGGCTGGCAAGAAGCCACGGCAATCAATCTGGCCAATACGGCAGATATTGTAAAGCTGGATAAATCGATGGATCAGATCGCCCCTTTTTTGCGCAAACTGGTTGCCGCTATTGATGATAAAAACAATGATTTATTAGAAATAAAAAAGGATCGTTTTTCTGATTTAATTAAATCCAGAGTTATGCTAAATAGCTTTTTATTTTGTACCATGATTGGGTTTGCCCTGCTGGCTTTGCGTACCATCTGGCGTAATGAAAAAACTTTAATTCAATTAAAAGAAGCAGAACGGCAGGCTCTGGCAGCCAGCGATGCCAAAAGCCTTTTTCTGGCCAGTATCAGCCATGAAATGCGCACCCCCTTAACCACTATTCTGGGTTATACCGAGCTGATTAAAAATACCGGTCTCCTGCCACCATTAGAAGATCAGTATTTAGGCCATGCGATACATGCCAGCCTGCATTTGCAGCATTTGCTGGGCAATGTGCTGGATATGAGCAAAATTGAGGCCGGACATTTATCACTGAATGAAGCCAATATTTGCATCAATACTTTGATTAGCGATCTTGAAGCCATGTTCCGCCCTTTGGCCCGGCAAAAGGGATTAAATCTGAGTATTGAAATGAGCACGCCGGTTCCGCCTTGCCTCTTTTTTGACGGAGGGAAATGGCGGCAAATTCTGGTGAATTTACTGAGCAATGCCATTAAATTTACCGATTCCGGCAGCATTAAACTGCGCTTTTCAATGCATAAAGACGAGCAAGAAAAGCTGTATTTAAAAGCCGTGGTACAAGACCCGGGTATGGGAATCAGCGCAGAAGAATCCAGCCTGATTTTTAAACCTTTTATCCAGACCCAAAGCGGATTACATAAAGGGGGCACCGGGCTTGGGCTGCTGCTGAGTAAAACCTATGCCTGCCATATGGGGGGCGATCTGACTTTTATCAGCACGCCTGGCAAAGGCAGTGAATTTACCGCCATTGTGAGTGTAAACCTGGGCGAGATGCATGATCTGCATTCATCCGCCCAGCATGCTGATTTAGCCAGACTGCATATCTTGCTGATTGAAGACCAGGCCGTTAACCGGGAATTAATGCGCAATATCTTATCCGGGGCGGGAGCTGAAATTACCGAAGCTGCCAATGGCCGGATTGCGCTGCAATTACTGACAGATCACGCCGATATCAATGCCATTATTATTGACCGCAATATGCCAGAATTAGACGGCATGCAAACCATAGAAGCCATGCTGAAAAGGGGTATTTTTCTGCCAACCCTGATGGTCAGCGCAGGGCTGCGTCCCAGCGATGAGCAAATGCAGCAACTGGGCATTAAAGCCTGGCTGAGTAAACCTTTTAATTCCTTTGATTTAATTAATTCTATTGCCATGCTTTGCCATCACCGTGAGCTGGTTAATTCACCGTCGGCTCTGCCACCGGTGATTAAAACCGAAAATCATCTGCTGTTTAATCCTGCGGCCAATGAAAGGCTGGGATTCAGTCATGAGCGTTTTTTAGTGCTGGCGCAAAAGGGGCTGGCCCGGATTTATGAAATTGTGCAGCAGCTTAAGCCAGAGGATGACAGCCAGAATGGCAGTCTGGCGCATGGTGGCCGGGGCATTGCGCTGCAAATTGGTGCCGAGCAGCTTGCGGGCGCTTTAAATCAGATCGAATCCAGCCAGGGCCGGCTGAATTTAATGCAATTAAATGAATTATCAGCCATTCTTAATCAAACCCGCGCGGCAATTACTCATTACCGGGATACCAGCACGCTGAATACGCCCTGATTTATTATCTATACACAGAGCCAAATCTATTTTAATAAGGCCGCCAATATGAATTTCTTTTTTACTGCACTGATTTCCACTGCCGGGCTTTTTTTTGGCATGCTGCTGTTTTCAGAGATTGGCCGGCGTATTGGCCTGACTCGGCTGCGGCATCACCCCGAAGGGCTGGCGCAAGGGGTGGGCGCGGCTGAAAGCGCCGTTTTTGGTTTATTAGGGCTGATTATTGCCTTTACCTTTTCGGGGGCTGCCGCGCGTTTTGAAGCGCGCCGGCATTTAATTACCGAAGAAGCCAATGCGGTGGGAACCGCCTATTTGCGGCTGGATTTACTCTCGCCAGGGGCCCAACTGGAAATGCGCTCCTTATTTCGTCATTATCTGGATCTGCGCACGGCCAGCTATCAAAATCTGGAAGACACCACCGCCACCAGGGCCCTCTTTAAAGAAACTGCGGCCATGCAAAATGAAATCTGGCAAAAAGCACTGATCGCCTGCCGCCGCCCC
>JBOFGM010000054.1:0-3752 GCA_051649105.1 Iodobacter sp.
GGCTCTGGCCGCTTCAATGGCCGCATTTAAGGCCAGCAGATTGGTTTGTTCGGCAATATCCTGAATCACCTTGGCTACCCGGCCAATACTGGCGCTGTGTTCTTCCAGATGATTCACGGTGTCGGTCACGGTATGGGCGCTGTCGGCCACGATTTGCATTTCTTTGGTCAGCTCGGTTAATGCCTCTGCGCCTTGTTCGGCATGCAGGCCGGAAGCCGTGGCCACTTCGAAGGCATAGCTGGAATAATCTTTCAGATGCGACATGCCGGTGGAGAGTTCTTCGACCGCTGCCGCCATCCGTGCCGCGGCATCGCTTTGCTCACCCGCTGATTCATGCACTTCCTGGCTGCTGCTGCGGGTTTGTGCTGCATCGGTGGCCAGCTGAGTGGAGGAATTCTGGATGTTTTCCACCAGGGCGGCCAGCTGGGTGCGCATCGATTCCATGGCACCGGCCAAGCTGTCCCGCATATTGTCCGGCACCCTGACCGGCGAGGCCAGATCGCCTTTGGCAATCCGGGTGGCGGCATTACGCATATCGCCAGGCTCTCCGCCCAGGTCTTTAAGTAAGGAGCGCACAATCCACAGGCTGAGAATAATTCCGGAGAGGGTGGCCAGTATCACAAATAATGCCCCGCCAAAGATGGCCTGGTCATGGCTGGTTTTAAAGGATTCCAGATTTTCTTTAGCTACATTCAGCTGCAGCTGAATCAGATCATTTACGGTGGCGGTAATCGGATCCACACGCTGATACAGGGTGGTGGCGGCATATTCATTAATGGCACCAAAATTACTGTCAGAGAGCAGTTTTTCCAGCTGATTAAAGCTGGAGCCGGCGGCCGTCATGTTTTTATCGGCCAGCTGAACCAGCCTGGCTTCATCCGGTGTCAGCTCGGTGGCATGGTAGGTTTGCCATTCCTTATCAATGGTTTTTCTGGCGGTCTGCACATTTTGCAGGCCCTGAGCCGGGGTCAGGCTGCCATTGGTTACTTTATGCACGGTATCGACGATATTGATGCCATACATATCAGAGACACTTTTCAGCTGCACTAAAGGCATCACGCGATCGGCAATGGTGGTCTGAAAGTTTTTTGAGCCATTTTCCAGGCAAGAAAGACTCAGCGCAGTAAGCATCAGAATAATGCCGATCAGACTGCTGGATAACAGGATTAGCTTGTGCTTAACTTTCATGGCTTTCTCTTTAGAGGTCAGACTGATGTTTAAAATGTATGACTCTATTGAGGAATATCAAACAATTACTTCGGGTTATCTGATGAGTGGAGTTAAGGGTTTACTATTTTTACAGAAAGAATTTGCGTTATTTTTGTAAGAAAAAAGCAGGCCAAGGCGGGGGATTATGCAAAAAATAAGGCGGTCAGTGACCGCCTTATTAATACAGATTATTTATGCCGTTTTTTATATTGCAGAGAGGCCAGTAAAGAAATACCAATAAACCCAGCGCCAATGGAGCCGGTCAGCACATCGTTGATTTCATAGAATGTGCCAATAAACATAATAAAAGCCAGTGCACCAATGGCATAAAAAGCACCATGCTCCAGATATCTGAACTGATCCAGTGTGCCCATTTCAACAAACATCAGTGTGAGTGAGCGCACAAACATCGCGCCAATACCAAGGCCGATAGCAATAATAAAAATATTATTGGATAAGGCAAAAGCGCCAATCACGCCGTCAAAGCTGAAACTGGCATCCAGCACTTCTAAATACATAAAGGCAGAAAATCCGGTGCGAACGGCCGTGCCGGGGCTGTGATTACTGCCCTCTAATAAGCTGCCTAATCCATCGACAACAATATAAACAATAATGCCGGTCAGGGAAGCCAGAATAAAATCAAGCTGGCCATGGCCTGCCAGCCGGGAAGAAATAAGATAAACAATAATCAGGCAAATGCCGATTTCAATACCGCTCATTTTCCCCATTTTAACCAGCGGGGATTCAACCAGTCTGAACCAGTGAACTTCTTTATCCTGGTCAAAAAAGAATTTTAAAAAGACCAGCATTAAAAAAGAGCCGCCAAATCCGGCCACCATAATATGGGATGAGGTGAGGGTTTCGGCATATTGAGCCGGGTGAGCAATGGCCAGCATCAGTGCCGCCCATGGGCTGAGCTGGGCAATCACCGAAACAATCAGTACCGGGAAAATAACCCGCATACCAAATACGGCAATCAGCATGCCCCAGGTCATAAAACGTCGGCGCCATACGGCGTCCATATCTTTTAATACCGTGGCGTTGACGACGGCATTATCAAAAGAAAGAGAGATTTCTAAGACCGACAAGATAGCTGCAATAAACATGGCCTTGGTGCCGCCCAGCCAGTACGCCGCTGCCAAGCCCAGCAGTGTGACAATAAATGAACCTTTAAAAAATCGCAGGTGTGACAACATTACAAAATCCCGGTGAGAAGCAGTCATACAGATGACGGGGATTTTAACAACTGCACCCGGCCTTAGGGTATTTATGATTTTCAGGCCGGCCGTATTTGTAAGCTATGGCTCAGCAGGAAGTGAGCAAAGCCGGGAGCGGGTGATAAAGCGCAACCCTTCGCCGCCCTCTAATGAGAACATCCCGCCATGGCCCGGGATCACGTCAATAATCAGCCGGGTATGCTGCCAGTAAGCAAATTGCGCCGCGCCCATATAAAAAGGGGCTCCGCCGATTGCACCCAGCAGTACATCGCTGTCGCCAACCAGCAGCTCGCCCGCCTGAAAGCACATCGGAGAGCTGCCATCACAGCAGCCGCCCGACTGGTGAAACATCAGCGGGCCATATTTTATTTCCAGTGTTTTAATCAGCGCCAGTGCAGCCGGTGTGGCACTGACCCGTTCTTCCTGGTCCATGGGATACTCCGCAAGGCCCGCCTTGCCAGAGCGGGCAGGTTCAGATCAGAAGAAACCCAGTGCATCCTGGCTATAGCTGACCAGCAGATTTTTGGTTTGCTGATAATGATTCAGCATCATCTTATGGTTTTCACGGCCAATACCGGATTGCTTATAACCCCCAAAGGCCGCATGTGCCGGATAGGCGTGATAGCAATTGGTCCAGACCCGGCCGGCCTGAATTTCGCGCCCCATGCGGTAGGCCGAGTGCGTATCGCGGGTCCAGAGCCCTGCTCCCAGCCCGTAGAGGGTGTCATTGGCAATTTCCAGTGCTTCATTTTGATCTTTAAAGGTGGTGACCGAGACCACCGGGCCAAAGATTTCTTCCTGGAAAACCCGCATCTTGTTATGGCCCTGAAATACGGTGGGCTGGATATAAAATCCATCGGCCAGCTCGCCGGCGAGCACCGCGCGTGCGCCGCCTGCCAGTACTTTGGCACCTTCTTGCTTGCCAATATCCAGATAGGCACTGATTTTTTCCATTTGCTCCATAGAAGATTGCGCTCCCAGCATGGTGGACGCATCCAGCGGATTACCCTGCTTGATGGCGGCGACCCGTTGCAATGCCCGCTCCATAAACGCGTCATAAATGGATTCATGAATCAGCGCCCGGCTTGGGCAGGTACACACTTCACCCTGATTCAGGGCAAACATCACAAAGCCTTCGATGGCCTTATTAAAGAAGGCATCGTCATGCTTCATCACATCGGGCATAAAGATATTAGGCGATTTGCCACCCAGCTCCAGGGTGACCGGAATCAGGTTTTGTGCGGCATATTGCATAATCAGCCGGCCGGTGGTGGTTTCCCCGGTAAAGGCGATTTTGGCAATCCGTTTATTGGAGGCCAGTGGTTT
>JBOFGM010000055.1:0-4225 GCA_051649105.1 Iodobacter sp.
CGGCAATCACCGCCGACTGCCCATAAATAAATTTTTTCAATAATTCTAAATACAGGCTTTCTTTACCCAGGACCCGCCGCAAGCCGCTGGCCACATCCAGCCCGGGTATTGCCAGAGATTCCAGCCTGGTTTTTAATTCATAATCCGATGTTTTATTAGCTGACAGGCTTAAAACCTGGGTGCGGGGTTTGATCCACTGCAGTAAGGCCGCCCAAAGCTCATCCGGCTCGATCGGTTTTGCAATATGCCCGTTCATTCCTGCGGCAAAACAGCGCTCCTGATCAGCCTTCATGGCGTTGGCCGTCATGGCCACAACAGGTAAGCTGGCGCAATCTGGCAGGCGGCGGATCTGCCGCGTCGCCTCCAATCCATCCATGACCGGCATTTGCATATCCATCAACACCAAGTCATAGGGGGCATGCTGCACCCTGTTGACCGCCTGTTGCCCGTTTTCCGCCAGATCGACCACCATACCCGCGCCTTGCAATAACTCCATTCCAACCTGCTGATTTAAATCATTATCTTCAACCAGCAATATCCGCGCACCCCGGACCGGGGATAAATCAATCACGGCGGGGATCTGGCCAGGCAAGGCATGCGCCAGACTGGCAAAATTCCTGTCCAGCACCCGCATGGTGGTATCGAATAATTGTGAGGCATTCACGGGTTTAATCAGCACCTCATCCACGGCAGCAGTTCCGATCTCATCCAGAATATCGTGCCGGCCCAGAGCGGTAACGACAATCAGGCGGGGCATCAGAGGCAGCTGCAGTTTTTGAATCGCCTGCGCGGTTTCCCTCCCGTTCATTCCGGGCATCAGCCAATCCAGAAACACCACCGTAAACGGGTCCCCTTCGGCGGCGGCATGGATCACCAGATCCACGGCATTGAGCCCCGAAGTGGTCACCACAGGGCGAAAGGTCATGGAGGTCAGTATGTCGGCCAGCACCCGGGCCGAATCCTCCTGGTCATCCACCACCAGCACCGCCTGATGGCGTAAATCCAGATCAGGCAACAGCGTTCTTTGCTCAATCTCACTGATACTCAACCGGGAGGTAAACCAGAAAACACTGCCTTTACCAGGCGAGCTGTTCACCCCGACCTCGCCGCCCATTAAACCGGCTAATTGCTTGGATATCGCCAGCCCCAGCCCGGTGCCCCCATATTTGCGGGTTGTGGAGGTGTCTGCCTGTTGAAACGACTGAAACAGGCCGCTGATTTGCTCCTGTTCCAGCCCGATCCCGGTGTCGCTCACCTCCCAGTAAAGCAAAACATGCTGCTGATCTTTTTCTCTGACCCGGCAGGTCAGCTTAATCACCCCTTCCTGCGTAAATTTCACCGCATTATTGGCGTAATTAATTAAGATCTGCTCGATCCTGAGCGGATCCCCCCGCAGGGTGCGGGGTACATCGGCGGCAATATCAAAAACCAGCTCCAGGCCTTTAATATTCACTTTATCAATTAATAAACCCGCCACATCATCCAGAACTTTATCCAGCTCAAAATCGATTTCTTCTACTTTTAATTTACCGGATTCAATTTTAGAAAAATCTAAAATATCATTGATAATGCCGAGCAAATGCTGGCCTGATTTCTGTATTTTTTCAATATAATCGCGCTGTTTAAAGGTTAAATTAGATTTAAGCACCAAGTACGACATCCCAATTACCGCGCTCATTGGCGTGCGGATTTCATGGCTCATATTGGCTAAAAAATCTGATTTCATTTGTGAAGCCTGATCGGCTTTATTTCTGGCCAGCTCTAACTCGGTTTGCTGCTGCTGCAGAGTCTGATTAGCCAAAGCCAGCGCATGGGTGCGCTCTGAAACCCGCGCTTCCAGCACTTCTTCATTTCTTTTTAACACCTGCACCAGCTCGGTCTGGCTTTGCAAAGCACCGGCCTGCGCCTTGCCCCTCTCCCTGTGCTGGCGCAGCATCGCCATTGCCAGCAACATGGTTAACAGGCACTGAAACAAGGTTAAAGCGCCGGTAAACATAATTTGTTTTTTAACTTCGGCACTTCTTGCATCCACCACCCCGGCGGAGGCGACGGCACCTTTTAACCCCAGCTCACGAATAATCTGATCCAGACCTTTGAGCTTATCCAGCAAAAAATACAATTCTGCCGCCGTGGCAGGATGATCTGGATAGGCACCTAAAAAACGATCCGCCTCTTTCACAAACTCATTGATTGTCGTGATCGTTTTATCAAAAATGGGCTCATTGGCCATCAGGGTTTTGGGCGGGCCGCCCTGACAATTAATTGAGCGGCTGACAAACAATTCATAGCGCAGCTTTAAATCATCCAGCGATACTTTTTCTTTATCAATTAAATGCAATTCCAACGCGTTTTCCAGCCGGTAATACTCCACATCCAACTGCACCAGTGCCCAGATTGAATTATCTTCTGCCCCCGTTAATGCCCGGTTTAAACTTTGAAACTGAATAATCTGAATAAAGGCAATGGCAGCATAAACAGCCACTAAACTGCTGACGATTAAAACAAGTAGCCGTTTACTGCGATCCATTCCAAAGCCTCACTGAATCAGCAGTTTTGATAACTGCCATGCTGAACGGCCATAGTAAATATCTTTTCGTAATTCACTGTAATCATCATAAGGATAAACAATAAATAACGGCCCTTTATCCCGCACTGCCATGGGTTTATCGTCGGCCAGCCGGGCGAGCAACACCGGATATTTATTCAGATCTTCGAAGGGAATATCCACTTTGTAATCATTAAGGGCAATGGCGGTAATTTTAGTACCCCGTGCACCGGCGGCGGCCAATACATCTTTGAGCAAGGGGCCGGTAAATTTAACCGGCTTTTCATACCAGGGGGTTTTGGTGACAAAATGGGTCTGTGGCAGTTTAGCCAGCATATCCATGGTGAATGCGGCCGTTTTGCCGGCATTGGTCTGGGTATTGGTGCCCGATATTGTTAAGACCACCGGGCCTTTGGGCTGCTCTAATGCAAAGGCGGCGGGCAGCAAAAAGATAAATGCAGTAAAAAACCATTTCATAATTAAACGCTCCTGAAGCGGGTAGACAATCCATGGTTAACATTAGTATTGAATTGTCTTTTCCGCTCAGCGCCCCAGGAACCCCACTCAGTGCAGCAAGCCGGCCAGGATACGAATGCCCTGCTCAATCTGCTCAGGAGCCGCATGGCTGAAATTAAGCCGGATGGAGGATGAAGTCTGTGGCACCGGATCAAAAGCAGCCCCTGGCATAATCGCCAGCCCCGCAGCCAGTGCCTTTTGCATCAGCAGCATGGTGTCTTGCGGGGTATTGAGTGTCAGCCAGAAGAATAAACCGCCAGGAGGCAATAACCATGTGGCTTTGCCGGCCAGATGCCGCTCAAGGCTGGCATGCATTACATCCCGTTTATGCCGGTAAAGCGGCAAAATGCTTTCGATATGGCGGTCCAGCGTGCCATCTTTCAGCACCTGCGCCACGATCGCCTGGCTCAGGCGGTTACTGTGTAAGTCCGAGGCTTGCTTTAACCGCGTCATAGCCTGAACCAGATCAGGATGCACAATCAGATAGCCAAGGCGCAGGCCGGGTGCCAGCGTTTTAGAAAACGAGCCCTGATAAATCCAGCGGGCCTTTTTTAAATGCGCTGTAATCGGGGCCGGCGGCGGGGCATCAAAAGATAAATCACGGTAAGGATCGTCTTCAAACACCACCATAGACTGCCGATCAAAGGCTTCTGCCAGTGCTTTACGCCGCTCTGTTGAATAACAGCGGCCGGTCGGATTTTGAAAAGTAGGCACCAGATACACAAGGCGCGCTTTGACCGCGGCAAGGGCTTGCGGCAAAATCCCTTCTTCATCTTGCTCTGCACTGACAAACTCGCCACCAAACAGGCGAAAAACCTGCAAGGCCGCCAGATAAGTGGGCGATTCAGTCAGCACCGGCGTGCCTTCTTCCACCATCAGTTTGCCAACCAGATCTATCCCCTGCTGCGAGCCATTTACAATCAGCACCTGCGCGGCCGTGCATGCAATCCCGGACAGACAAGCCCGCTCTGCTACCTGCTGACGCAGCGCCGGCTCGCCTTCCGTCTGGCCGTATTGCCAGATATCATCCGGCAATTGCCCCAGTACCTGCGGGCCGGGCCGAAATAATGCTTCTGTCGCCGGCAAGCCACCGGCAAAAGAGACAATGCCGGGCTGAGATGCCGCAGCCAGAATATCCCGTACCAAAGAAGAAGTTAGCCGGTT
>JBOFGM010000056.1:0-4949 GCA_051649105.1 Iodobacter sp.
TTTCGCTCACAACCAGCCTGGGTAGTAGTAGTTCATCCCTGGCTGAGCTGTTTCAGAACCCCGTAGCGTCGCTTGGGCTGAATTTAGCCCTGCCCTTTGTGGACTGGAATAAGCACCAGTTTAATCTGGATATCAACCGCACTCAGTACGAAGAATCGCTGATCAGCTTCCGGCAGGCGCTGTATAAAGCACTGGCAGAAACCGAGCAGGCGCTGGATGCCAGAATGCGTCTGGCTGAGCAAAATCAGCAGCTGACCCGCTCGGCCATGCTGGCCGGCAAGCTCGATGGCATCGCTCAGGCGCGTTTTGATGCCGGAGCCACCGATATCCAGCCATGGCTGGATGCCGCCGCCCGCCGCCGTACCGCTCAAACCAGTTTGTTGCAAAACCGTTTTGATCAGGCCAGTAATTTACTGGCCCTGTATAAGGCGCTGGGCGGGGCGGTGGAGTAATCAGGCTGCTTGTTTAAGCCAGTCCAGTGCGCCCAGGCCGGCTTGTCTGCCGCTGGCAAGGCAGGCGGTAATCAGATAACCACCGGTAGGCGCTTCCCAGTCCAGCATTTCCCCGGCACAAAATACGCCGGGGATTTTTTCCAGCATTAATGATGGGCTCATGGCTTCAAAGCGAACACCGCCGGCACTGCTGATGGCTTCGTCAATCGGACGCGGAGCCAGCAGTTTTAAAGGCAGGCCCTTAATCGCGGCGGCCAGTTTGTCCATATTATTAAAGTCATCGCGGGAAATTTCTTCGCGCAGTAAGCCCGCCTTAACGCCTTCAATACCCAATTTACGGCGCAGATGGCTGGCCATAGAATCCGCACCGCGCGGACGTTTTAAATCTTCCAGTACCCGTTCCAGGCTTTTACCCGGAGCCAGATCCAGCAAGATATCGGCACTGCCGCTGGCTTTGATTTCTTCGCGGAAGGCGGCTGAAAAGGTATAAATCAAGCTGCCTTCAACGCCGCCCTTGGTCAGAACAAATTCACCTTGTTTACGCTGGCCTTTAAATTCAATGGCAACCGCTTTCAGGGGCGAGCCGGCAAACCGTTCGCTTAAATGATCGCTCCAGCCAATATCAAAGCCGCAATTGGCAGGCTCTAACGGAATAACATCCACGCCGCGTTCAGTTAGTAAGGGCTGCCACTGGCCATCGGAGCCGAGTTTGGCCCAGCTGCCGCCGCCCAAAGCCAGAATTGTGGCATCGGCACTGCGGGTCACTTCTCCTTCCGGAGTGGCAAAGCGCATTGAACCGGCTTCATTCCAGCCCAGCCAGCGATGGCGCACATGAATATGCACACCACTGGCCCGTAAGCGGGAAATCCAGGCGCGCAGCAAGGGTGCCGCTTTCATTTCCTTAGGGAACACCCGTCCGGAGCTGCCGACAAAGGTTTCCACACCCAAACCGTGCACCCATTCTTGCAGTGCTTCATTGCCAAACGCCGCCAGCAGGGGCTGCATATTGGCGCTGCGCTGGCCGTAGCGGGCCAGAAAAGGCTCTGCGGCTTCGGAATGGGTGATATTGAGTCCACCCACACCGGCCAGTAAAAATTTACGGCCTACCGATGGCATAGCGTCATAAAGATCAACCTCTGCCCCGCCTTGGCTGAGGATTTCGGCGGCCATCAGGCCTGCAGGGCCGCCACCGATAATGGCGACCGTTTTACGGGGAATAGAAGTTGTAGTCATAACTGGGCCTTGCGGTAAGCAAAAAGCTCCGAACCTTGCGATCTGGAGCTTTTCAGTATCAGGTAATGCCGGGGATTTAAAAGATTTAAACCGCCTGATCGGGCAATTTAAATCTGCTGCACCACAAGGGGATGATCCCGGCGGCAGTCCCCTGCGTTTAATGGCAGGCATTTTAACATAGACCCGCCGGGATTACCGGCCGGCCGGCTGAGGCGTGGGTCATCCGGCCGCCGGGCCGGGGAGTCCATGAGCGCGGCCGGTTGAAGGAATTAAAACCAGATAACAAAACCAGGCCCGTGCCGGGTTTTCTTGACCTTGGCATATCATTGGCGCAGCCTTTGTCGCAAGAAATATGTCCGGAATCAATCCTGATTAATTCAGTTGTCGTCAGAATGGTTTCTAAATATGCAGTGCATTCTCACAGGTGAACGGAATGAAACCAGTGGTTTTCAGCGGCTTAAAGGAAATCTGCTTTGTTGTGCCTGATGCCGAAGGGGCTGCGCTGCATCTTGGCCGCTTGCCGGTCTTAGCAAGGCGTAAACCGGTGCTTGAGCAGCTGATCCGCTATGACACACCGGAGCAGCATTTGCGGCAGCAGCATATGGTGCTGCTGCTGTGCCGCACGCCTGAAGAGTGTCAGCAAATTCTGACGATCTCGCCGGCTAAAGGCGGATCGCATCCGGCCGGGGAGTGGACGTCTGCGGTTACCGAATTATCGTTGCCAGCCCTGCAAGCCACACCCTGGCGGGAGCTGGACCCCAGCGGGGCGCTTTTCTCTGCTCTATTGCCTGTTACCGAGCGCACCTGCTGGCCGGTGCATAAGCGCAGCAGCAGGGTGGATGTAACCCTGCTCACCGGGCCGCTGACCACGCTCACACTGCAATTGCAGGCGGGACCTGCCGATGCCTTATTTGATCTGGCCAGTAAAATGGCTGGCAAAGTGGCTTTATTGCCTGTCAGTCAGCAGATTTCAAAACCGCTGCGCGCCAAGCCGCCGGCACTCAATCAGCTCTTGTCTTTACCTGAGGCCGCATCGCTTATTTTGGGCGAGATGTTTGATCAGTTTACCGCCAACCTTTCTTTATTATTGCATTCTGATGATCCGGAAGCCGTACATCAGGCGCGAGTTGGCTGGCGGCGCTTTCGCAGTGCTTTGCGCTTATTTAAACCGGTATTAGCCGGCAAAGCATTGCCTGCTTTGCCGGATTTACCGCCCCTGCTGCAATGGCTGGGCGAGCTTCGCGATCTGGATGTGGCCAATAGTGAAACCTTGCCGCCTCTGGCCATGGCTTATATTGCCGGGGATGCTCTGCGGGCCGCCGCATGGCAGCAGATGACCGAAACCTTGCAACAGGCGGCCCTCAGCCGGCGTCATGCGGTACGGGAAGAGTTGAAACAGCCGGCAATGGGAGCCAGTCTGCTGCTTGTCCGGCAATGGCTGGCGGGTTTATCAGCGATATCGCTGCCGGCAGAGACGTCTTTGCAGCACTGGGCCAGACGGCGGGTGATTCGCCAGCATAAGCAGCTAAAAAATGCTTTGGCAGAGATGGGGGATCTGGAGCAACAGCACCGGGTGCGCATTTTATCCAAGCGGATGCGCTATAGCATTGAGGCCTTGCGCAGCCTCTTGCCCGTGCAGAGAACCGAAATCTGGTATCAGCAGGCGGTGGCTTTGCAGACCAGCCTGGGCTCCACCCGTGATGTGATTCAGGCCGGCCTGCTGGCAGAAAAATGGGGTGCCAGCCCGGGGCTGGCCGAGTTTTTGCGCGGAGTGGCCGCCGGGCGGGAAGGGCTGACGGGATAATCTCCGGCCAGCGCCATCAATCCATCTATGGCGGCAGCGCCCTTTCAAGAGGCTTAGCTTGATCGCGCCTGTGTCTTCAAAATAGCCAGTAATCCCTGAATAGCCTTGCGAAAAGGGGCTTCTGAATTGGCGGCCCTTGATAGCACGTAGCCACCTTGCATGGTGGCCAGAATCAGCTCGGCCGTGGCGTTGGCATCCAGCGATTCAGCAAGCTCACCTTGCTCAATGCCTTCGGTCAGCACAGCCACCAGTCTATTGCGCAATCCCGCAAAGGCTTCTTCCAGTGGCTGCCTTAGTTTTTCCGTCGCAATAATGTCCGGATCCATCGCCAGTCTGCCCATCTGGCATCCCCGCAGAATATCCCTTTCCCGCTCCAGAAAAGCTGTGATCCTGGCCATGGCAGTGCCCGGTGCCGCAAGGTGGGTTTTAGCCTGGGCCTGCAAATTTTCAGCGCTGCGCTGAATGGCCACACAGGCCAGTTCCGCTTTCCCTGAAAAGTGGTGGTACATGCTGCCCTGACCGACTCCCGAATGCTGAAGAATATCCCGCGGGCTGGTACCGACATAGCCCCGTTGCCACAGCAGCTCCTGCGTACTGGCGATAAGTGTTTCTTTATTATCCATCATGACAATTTACACACTGGCAGGTATGCCGGCAATAAATTTTAATCAGGCGCCGCGGATGCTGGTTATTTTCATATCTGGCGTAAAATTGACAATTAAAGCGCATATATCGTGAATTTTCTTACGGCAGTTGGCTGTTAAATGTCATTGACAGAAAAGAGTGCTGTGGAATACATTGCAAAAAAACATACTACTACGTATGTTTATGACCGGTTGATCTTGTGGTGGTGGCGATTTTGGCCTGCTTTCCACAGGACGCCATCTGGCGGCAGGTCATCAGCCCCTTTCAATCAATTACTGAGAACGCTGACTATGGATAAAGCAGAGATTACAAGGTACCGCTGGTTCATTCTTGCCCTGGGTGTGCTGGCGCAAATTACTTTTGCCACTGCCTTTGCAGGTATCCCTGTCGCCGGGGTGCTGATGCGCAGCAGTTATCAATTTACAACCAGCCAGCTTGGCTTTGTACTGGGCTGCATGGGGCTGGGGGTGGCGCTGTCTGAAATTATCTGGGGCATTCTGACCGATAAATTAGGCGATAAGCGGGTACTGATCTTTGGGCTGGCGGGGATGGGTGCGGTCTTTGCTCTGATAGCCACCCGTTTTGTACCGCAGGATGGCTATCTTCCGGATTATTTGTCGCTGGGAGCCATGCTGGTCATGGCGGGGGCGATAGGTGGCAGTATTAATTCATCGTCCGGCCGCGCTGTGATGTCCTGGTTTCAGGATGGCGAGCGCGGTTTTGCTATGAGTATCCGCCAGACGGCGATTCCGGTGGGTGGAGCCCTGGGCTCGGTACTGGTGCCATGGCTTGCTGCGGTCTATGGTTTTCGTTCG